>CAYGVV010000029.1:0-11843 GCA_964353395.1 uncultured Candidatus Bathyarchaeia archaeon
CCTATTCCTTATAGGGCGTACTTAATATTTCTTTGACTTTGTTGGTTATCACTGGTCCAAGTCCGCTGACTGTTTTTGACCAGTCATCCACGTTAATCACGGCGTTCAGCGGAGTCTGGTAACTCTGGAGGATGGCTGTGGCTTTTTCCCTCCCGACGTTGGGCAAACTGGCTATGAAGTACAGTTGGGCATCAGACAATGTGTCATTCTTCTTGAAAGCGTGCACTGTCGGCAAGCGTTTCTCCACGATTTGCTCTTGTTTGGCTGCGACGCAGAGGAAGTCAACGGTTTCCTTATAGCTTGAAGTGTTAACCATGGGGACGCCGTTTTTGGCAAGGTTGAACATTGCTCCCCAAACGGCTACAGGCTGGATTTTGCTGAACTTGTAAATCATGGGCATATATCCCTCTATCAGCAGAAGCGACTTTGGGTAGGCTTCTTTGAGGCGGAATATTTGTTCGAAAAGGTATCTTCGTGTGAGTGTGTAGACGAAGTCTTGAACGGTTTTCCGCTCCACGGCACATTCGTCGCTGAGGATGTAGTCGCCTTTTTCCAGAGTTTCGGTTTTAACGTTTACGCCGTGTTCAATTAAGCCTTTCACGATTTTAGCTGCGGTGTTAGCTTCACGGCTGTCCACGATAACCGTTGGTTGCTCTTCGTCGTCTTTCTTTTTCTCTTTGATGTAGGGAAGGAGGGTTTCGGTGCCTGACATGTCTGTTCAACTCTGGCTATCGAATTAACCTCACTGTTGGTTCTTATTTCATTTTCGTTTGCAGAAGAGCACGCGAGAAGAATGAAAATGGAGATGTTGGTCTGTTGTGTGATTTTTTGTCTACACCCCCTCTATAAATAGATTCAACTAAAGCGTAGACTAGCGCGGACTAGCAGCTCGCAAAAGACTATACCCCCTTATATAAAGAAACTGTAAATAGTGAGAACTGCGCGGCGGATCGCCGAAGCCTTATGGGTTACTTGCCTAAACCTTCAGTAGACTCCAGCCAAAAGGGCTTGCCTGCGAGAAAATCAGTTAAGAACTCCGCAAAATCACCATTTGCGTAAACTTTGGTCACTTCGCTGTTGACCAGTATGTTAAGGTTTTTGCGGAGAGCCTGAGCAATCAATTCGGCGACGCCTACATCTCTGCCGCCCGACTTGACTTTCGCCTTCAGCAATGCGACAGCGTCAGTGAACTTTCGCCGCAGCTCCACAACCCACCGTCCATCTTCTACGTAAGGTCCAGCGATCACGTCACCGTTGCAGGAATATTTTGCCAGAAAGCTTTCGCACTCTTTTTCCCGCTCCAAAGGCGGTCCCAAATGCTTCTTAGCAAGCGGCAGAACACGCTGTTCAAGTTCAAAAGCGAACACGGTAAGAGTTTGGTCATCGCTCCAGACGGTGTCTCTGAGAACTTCAAAGTCGCTAAGCTCAAGTAGTTTCCGCAGCGACCTCCGCGTCCTGTGCAGTTGACCCCACAAAACGTCTGGAACAGCCTCTACGTTGCTGAAAGTGAGGAAAACGATTGCGGAACCACGATTCTCCAACTGCACCTTCAACTCGTCAGCGCTTAACGCCCTAGTTCTCGGCGGATAGAAGAACTCCGCGCGTGGCGCTTTCAGGAAGGCTCTGTTTGCGGCGACAAACGTGTGAAGCTTCTGAGGTTGAACGGCGGAAGCCACGTTTCTCCCCTTATCTACTGGATCAATAACAACCAAGGACTCTGGGAAGAGAAGTTCCAGTTCTCTCGCCCTCTGTGAATAGTAATCCATAATATCTATGATCCTTCTTGGAGTGTGCTGCGAAAACGCCCGCAAAGTCTCAGTGAACGACCCGTAATGCAGCACTAAAAGCTCGCAGAGGTAACCGCTGAAGCCGCCCACTTTTATTTCGGCACCGTAAACGTTGATGCCTTTCATGAACTTTTTCAGCAGGCGAACTTCACCGCGCATGTTTTTGCTCAAATGCTTGTTCACGTAGTCCGTGTGGAAAGGCGTCCGATCCGTGGCACTTAGCCATTCTCCTGGCTTGGCGTCGTAGCATGGCACAATGTTTACTCTTGTGTCGTCCACGAACGCTTCCAAGTACGGGTGCTCGGCGAACCTTTCAATCTGCACTGAGCCCTCAGTGGCTTTCTTGGCGATTTTCAGGCTTATTTCGCCCAGAGACTTACGCGGAATGGTTGCTGGCAAACGCATGAAGATGTCAACGTCGGGTTCTTCCTTGAGCCAAGTTTCTTTCGCCACTGAGCCCTCAAGGTGCACGGCTGCTTCTACGCTGAACTCTGCGCAGGCTGCGGAGACCCTGCGTTCCAGTTCCTTGGCTAACGCTGCCATTTTCGCTCTTTCAGCCTTCGTAGGCGTGATTTTCGCCAGAATTTCTCGGGTTACGATGTCTATTTCTTTTTGCATGACGTTTTCCTTTTCGCTACTGCTGGTTTGGACAAAACTCCTTAAGCGTAGAGTAGATAGGTCCTTGAGGCGTCAACTCGCTTCTCTTAAGCCTCAGGCACGCAGCCTTGACTGTGCCGAAGTCGTATTTCGCGTTTTTCGTGACGAACTCAGCAAGTTGAGCCTTGTTCCTAGCTGAGCGTACGCGGGCAATCGTCAAGTGCGGACTGAAGCCTTTTGGGTCTGGTGTGAAGCCTAAGCTTTGCAGTCGGGGTTCAAGTTGGCTGGAGACGCTTTTGAGTTGGTCGGCGCCTTCAGTTATTCCCGCCCATAAAACTCTTGGGTAACTCAAGTCTGGAAACACGCCTAAACCGTTAATGCGCACGTTGAATGGTGCGAAGTGGACTTTTTTCATTTCCTCAAAAACCTTGTCAGCCATGTTGAGCGTGATGTCGCCGAGAAAGCGGATGGTCATGTGGATGTTCTCTGGTTCTACAAGTTTCAGGTCAGCGCCCGTTTGAACCGCGAGTTTCTGCGCGTCTGTAAGTTTTTTTCTGACCTCTTGGTTTTCTATGTCAAACGCCAAGAAGGCTCTTACGAACTCAGACATCTCGGTTCTCCTCTGGAGTACTTTCTACATTTTCCTCTCATAAATGCTTTTTAGCAGCGCAAATGGTGAGTTCTCCCGCAAAACCCTCTTTCTATGTCAAAACCATGACTTACTCGTAGTAACAATGTGACTACGGCGGATCTGACAAGGCTAAAACCCAAGAAGGTTCGATTTCAATTCAGATAATCTAACTACTCCACTTTGCAGTGACAGCCCCACAAAAATATTCCACATGTTTATCCAAGATGTCAAGTTGCTTGAAAGGTCTCGGTAATTCGTATTTTCTGAATTTACCTATCCCAAGCAAATTGCCGCGGCTATGAAAGCCGTTTTTTCTTCTTCTGGCTAAAAGTAGTAGAGACACAAACGCTTTTAAATTTTGAACGCTGCTCTAATGTAGAAAGCGAAAAAGTGTGCAACATGAACGCTGACAAAATAGTCATAGGCTTAACCGGGATGCCGGGCTCAGGCAAATCACTCGTAGTAGTTGAGACAGCGCAGCAGGAAGGCTACGCCGTTGTGGTTATGGGCGACGTGATAAGGGAAGAAACCCTGAAAAGAGGATTGGCGTTGACGCCGAAGAACGTGGGCAAAGTCATGCTTGAACTGCGGGCGGAAGGCGGCGACAACGTAATTGCTGAGAAGTGCATCCCAAAAATAAAGCAAACAGAAAACCCTAAAGTAATCGTGGAAGGCATCCGAAGCCTACACGAAGCGGACGTGTTCAAAGCGCACTTCGCCAAGTTCACCCTCATGGCCGTTCATTCTTCTCCTGAGACACGGTTCAAGAGGCTTTACAACCGCGGACGAAGCGATGACCCGAACAACTGGGAACTATTCCATGAACGGGACAGGCGTGAACTCGGCGTGGGCATAGGAAACGCCATAGCCATGGCGCAGTTCATGATAATCAACGAGGAAAGCACAGACACTGTAAAAGCGAAGGTTAAAGAGACTCTGAGGAGACTGGAGGAGAAATGGACGAAGTAACAGTGCACGTGGAAGCCGACGTTAACCCGACGGAATCCGAGGAAAAAGTCAGAAAGGCAGTGTGGAACCTCTTTGGCGACCTGCCCACACAGACTAAGCCCGCTCACAAGGGAAGCGTCTTGACTGCGGATGCGAAAGGGCAAGAAACGCTCATCACGCTTCGCAACGTGCTGAGGCGAGACCGTATCCGCGACGCCGCAAGGAAAGCACTATTCCACGGACTAAGAGGCGACACTCTCAGCTTTTACCTGAACAAGCAGGTAGCCTTTGCCGGTCACGTTTCCTTCTCCGAGGCGGAAGGAGAGTCTCCGCTTGGACCAATAAGGGTCACTGTTGAATGTGAAAATCCCCCGGAGCTTATCAACTGGATTGCGCCGAGAACAATTAAACCTTGAGAGTGAACACGTGAAGGAAAAAGCTACGGTAACGCAGCGAGGCGCAGTGCTGTTAGGAAACTCGGTTGCCTGCGACGCCTACCACGAAAATCGACCCCTAAGAGTCGTCACGCATGCTCATGCTGACCACACGGGCGGCTTAAGATGGAGCCTCAGGGAATGCGAGAAAGTTCTCATGACCGAAGCCACACGTGACCTCATCGACGTCTTGGAAGGCCCGCTTGGCGCGAAGGCAAGCAGCATTGAAACAATGGAATACGGTAAACCGTTGCGGTTCGACGGTGAACGCGTGACGTTGTTTAAGGCAGACCACATCTTGGGTGCGGCTCAGGTCTTGGTGGAGTCTGAGGATGGGGAGAGGGTTGTTTGGACGGGCGATTTCAGGCTTGACGGCACACCAGTGTTGAACTGTGACACCTTGGTTGTAGAAGCCACATATGGGAGTCCTCATTGCAGGCGCTCGTTCGACGTGGACGTGCGGAAACTCTTAGTTGAGATGGTTGAGGAAAGGCTCAAGGACGGAGTAGTTTACGTTTTCGGGTACCACGGCAAGCTGCAGGAAGTCATGCAGATTCTGCACAACGCGAATGTTTCGGTGCCGTTTGTGATGCCCGAAAAAGTCTATCACGTTTCAAAAGTTTGCGAGCGCCACGGCATGCAATTGGGCTGTATGACGCTGTCTACAGAAAAGGAAGCCAAGATATTGCTCGGAGAGAATCTTCCCTGCATCGCGTTTTACCACATGAACTCTCGGGGTAGCGTTGGCTTAACCAACCAGCGCATCTGCGTTAGTGGCTGGGAGTTCCACAAGCCGTGCAGACGAATCGGAGAAAAGGAGCACGTCGTTGCGTTGAGCGACCATTCAGATTTCAACGGGCTGATCGAGTATGTGCGGCAAGCATCGCCTAAGCGGGTGATAACGGATAATCATGGAGGCGGTCATGGGGAAGCGCTGGCTAAAGAGATTAAGAAGCGGTTAGGCATCCCAGCTGTAGCCATGCCCTGCAAAAGTTACCAGTCAACGTTTTCTTAGGCTTTTGCTTTGTTTGAGCGCTTTCTGTACAGACAGATAATCACGGTGGCAATTAATGAGGCTACCCACAGAATATAGCCAGCATTAAGTATTGGAACAAGCGCCCGCTCTTCGGGAGGGGCAGGGGTTGCAGAGCCTAATCCAATGGCGTAATAATGGCTGTTGAATTCTACATTTCCGGAAGAAGAACCATTGTTGTGGGCACGAATTTCATCGTCGATTTGAGTTTTGCCCCAATCTCCCACAAAAACACTTTTTTCAGGGCTAGAAATGGCCTGCAAAAAGTAGGAGTCAGGATTAGTCAAGGCAAAGTATGATTGCGGTTTCTCCGAAAGCTCATCCACCATAATAAAAAGACCACCCAAAGCAATCTGTCTTACCCAGCCCGCCTCAACAATTACTGGAACATACACTGCAGCTACGGAAAGCACAGCTCCAGTGATTATGAAAATTAGAATAAGCGCGAGTAGAGTGCGTTTCATCTGTGATCACTCAGTTGACGACCATTTCGTTGACTAAGACTTAAAAGCTTATATGCAATTGTAAAAAGTCTGGTGAAACTATTGAACAAATCTTCCGCAATCTCAGGCTTCTACAAGCTCACGCCGAAAGAGCGCGTGGCACTCGTCAAAGAATTCGCAGATTTAACCGATGAAGAATGCGCGTTGCTGCAGAACACAGGTTCCTTGCCCATGGATGTGGCGGATCGCATGATAGAAAACGTGGTCGGCGCCATACCCATACCCATAGGCATAGGCGTCAACTTCCAAATCAACAACAAAGACTACTTAATCCCCATGGCTATCGAAGAGCCTTCCGTCGTGGCTGCTGCAAGCTACGCAGCGAAGATGGTGCGGGATGCTGGAGGTTTCCACACGAGCAGCACTCCGCCCGTGATGATTGGGCAAATCCAAGCGGTCGGCATCAAAGACCCATACGCTGCTAAGAAGCGCATTCTCGAAGCGAAAACGGAACTGTTAAAGAAAGCAAATGACCAAGACCCTGTTTTGAACTCGGTGGGCGGCGGAGCCAAAGACATAGACGCGAAAGTCATCCACACGACGCAAGGCGACATGCTCATCACCGAGTTGCATGTAGACTGCCGCGACGCCATGGGCGCAAACGCTGTTAACACGATGGCGGAAGCTATAGCACCGCTGATAGAGAACCTGACGGGCGGTCGCGTGTACCTGCGGATAATCTCCAACTTGGCTGTGAAGCGCCTTGCACGAGCGTGGTGCACAGTGCCGAAGGAGTCGGTGGGCGGCGAAGAAATTGTCGACGGCATAGTCAACGCCAGCGCGTTTGCATCCGCAGACCCCTACAGGGGTGCCACACACAACAAGGGCGCGTTGAACGGCATAATCGCCGTCGTACTCGCCACTGGCAACGATCACCGCGCAATTGAGGCTGGAGCCCACGCTTACGCCGCGCGTAACGGAGCATACACCACGTTGTCAGCATGGGAGAAGAACGAGAACGGCGACCTAGTAGGCTCAATCGAGTTGCCAATGGCTGTCGGGCTTATCGGCGGCGCTGTTCGGACACATCCGACCGCGAAAATTGCCGTGAAAATCCTCGGCGTTAAATCAGCGAACGAGTTTGCAGAAGTGCTGGCGGCTGTGGGCTTAGCGCAGAACCTCGGCGCATTGCGGGCTTTGGCGCATGAGGGCATTCAACGTGGTCACATGTCGCTTCACGCCAGAAACATCGCCGTGCAAGCAGGCGCAACTGGCAATCTGATTGACGCCGTGGCTGAAAGGATGGTTAAGGAGCGCAAGGTTCGTGTGGACAGGGCGAAAGAAATACTCAGCGATTTAAGCTCACACATTAACGAATAAGTTTTCGCCCCGTTTTTCCTAGAGTTTTTTGCTTCGGCGCAGGGCAGTGCAAAGTTCACAGAAGGACGCGTTGAACTCTTCGCTGCGCATTTCCGCGTTTGCCATGCGTTTCGCCACTTTTGCCGCGGCGTTCTGCACCATTGGTTCGATCTGTTCGTAGTTGGGTATGCCTTTTACTCCGCGTTTGCTGTTGATGTATTGGCTTATGGCTGCTTGGGTGGTGCCGAGTTTCTTGGCGGCTTCGTTTTGCGTAAGATTGTATTTTGTGATGAGTTCCCTTGCGACGAAAGACCGGTAAACGGGAAGGATGTGACGGGCTACGGTTTCGCATGAAATCGACATGTTTATTCAGCTGCTTGGATATATAACAGGCTTATACTTATATGTTGTTTTCAAGCCAAGCTGGGTTTTGCTGAAGAATCAAAGCATTCTCAGCAGATCAGCCTTCGTAATTATGCCGACCACTTTGCCTTTTTTCGACACTAACACGGCGGAATAGACCTGCAAGAGGCTTGAGAACAGGGATAGCGGAGCATCTTCAGCAACTTGGGGGAACGCTTCTTCCATCACATCCACGGCGGGCAGCATCGATATTTGAGTTAAGTCTTTGCCTGCTAGGATTTGACGCAGGATGGTTCTTTCGGAAATGCTGCCGACGGGTTGCTTTCCGTCGAAAACAGGAAGTTGGGAGTATCCGTGGCTCTTCATTAGCTGCACGACCTTGGAGACTGGTTCGTTTTTCTGGATGCCTACAACTTCGTTATGGAGGACTTTTCCGGCTTGAATTTTGGTTTTGGCTTCTAATCGTTCAAGCACGTCGAAGATTGTCTTCACTTTCGTGTAGGAGGAGTCTATTGTTCCCGCTTCTAGTTTGGCGATTAAGGATTGGCTTACGCCTGCCAGTTTGGCAAGTTCTGATTGTTTTAGGCCGAGTTGGCGGCGTTTTTTGGCGATGTCTTCGAGCGTTGGAAACATGCATTTAGTAATATTTGCATGGCTAAATATTCTTTTTGGAATAAAACCTGCAAAAAGGCATATAACACCGTTATCCAATCAATGTTGCTAACCAAACATATAATATGGAGCATTAAAAATGACGCAAAAAAGAAAATTGGACACACAAGCCGTTCACGCGGGACAAGAAACCCCTGACCCATCAACAGGAGCAAGAGCCGTTCCCATTTACCAAACCAGCTCCTTCGTCTTCAAAAGCACGGAGCACGCGGCAAACCTCTTTGCCCTGAAAGAAATAGGCAACATCTACACAAGGATGATGAACCCGACGACTGATGCGTTCGAGAAACGCGTAGCCGCCATCGAAGGAGGCACCGCTGCGTTAGCCGTGGCTTCGGGACAAGCCGCTGAGACGCTTGCGCTTTTAGCCATAACGCAGGTTGGCGACGAAATAGTCGCGGCTAACAACCTGTACGGCGGAACCTACCAGTTACTTCACTACACGTTCCCCAAACTGGCCCGAAAAACAACATTCGTTGACTCTCAGAAACCGAGCGAATTCAAAAAGGCCATAACCCCGAAAACCAGAGCCATATACGCTGAAACGATTGGGAACCCGAAACTGGACGTGCCCGACTTTGAAGCCATAGCCCAGATAGCGCATGACGCAGGGATTCCCCTCATTGTTGATAACACCGTCGGCGTTGGCTTAGTCAGACCCATCGATTACGGCGCAGACATAACCGTAGCGTCAGCCACCAAATACATCGGCGGACACGGAACCAGCATAGGCGGCGTAATCGTGGACGGCGGCAAGTTCAAGTGGAACAACGGAAAATTCCCAGAATTCACCGAGCCAGACCCAAGCTACCACGGCGTCAAGTTTTGGGATGCCTTCGGGGACTTCCCCGGATTAGGAAACGTAGCGTTCGTCTTCAAAGCTCGCGTGCAGCTTCTGCGCGACTTGGGGCCATCTTTGAGTCCGTTTAACGCGTGGCTTTTCCTGCAGGGGCTAGAGACTTTGCCGCTTCGGCAGCGTAAGCACTCTGAAAACGCCTTGAAAGTTGCCACGTTCCTGAAGGGGCATCCGCTCGTAGGCTGGGTTAACTATCCGGGTTTAGCTGATAACCCGAACCATAAAGTAGCCGCTAAATACCTGAAAGGTAACTACGGCGGCATTGTGGGTTTCGGCATCAAGGGCGGCTTGGAAGCGGGCAAAAAGTTCATCGAATCAGTGAAGCTGTTGTCGCATTTGGCGAATATCGGCGACGCAAAAAGCCTTGTGATTCATCCTGCTTCAACGACGCATCAGCAGTTGACTAGGGAAGAGCAGGCAGCGACAGGCGTAACCGAAGACTTCATCCGATTGTCAATCGGCATCGAAGATCCCGACGACATCATTGAAGACATAGACCAAGCGCTCAAAGCGTCGGCGAAACGGTGAAACCAAGCGCAGCGTTTAGCTGCCAACCCACTTTTTATCGGAGGCTAAAAAAATAACACCCCTTGAAAACGTTGAAACAAAGTATTTAACATTCGCGCGTCCGCCGGACGAGTTTGTTTTGGAGTCTGGCGAACGGCTGGGTCCAGTGACGTTGGCGTACGAGACGTACGGCACGCTTAACGCGCAAAGGACAAACGCGGTGCTTGTTCTCCACGCGCTATCGGGTGATGCTCACGCTGCTGGATTAAGCCGGGGCGACGCTGCTGTCGGCTGGTGGGACAACCTGATCGGGCCTGGAAAAGGCATCGATACCGACAAGTACTTCGTGATCTGCAGTAACGTTCTCGGGGGCTGCAGGGGCTCAACGGGTCCGTCTTCGATTAACCCGAGAACGGGCAAGCCGTACGGTGCGGATTTTCCGATTGTGACTATTGGAGATATGATTAACGCGCAGCGGCACTTGATCGACCATTTGGGAATAGAGAAGTTGTTGGCTGTGGTTGGCGGTTCGATGGGTGGCATGCAGGTGCTCCAGTGGATGGTCTCTTTCCCCGAAAGGATACGCGCGGCTATTCCAATTGCCACAACCCTGAAGCATACGCCTCAGCAGATTGCATTCAACGAGGTGGGCAGGCAAGCAGTTATGGCGGACCCGAACTGGAAGCGAGGGCATTACTATGGCTCTGCGGTTCCAGCGAAGGGCTTAGCCGTAGCGCGGATGATTGGGCACATAACGTACATGAGTGACGCGTCGATGGCGGAGAAGTTCGGCAGACGCACTAAACCTGACAAGGAGCCGTTTAAGTTCAGCGCGGACTTCGAAGTCGAAGGTTACCTGCGGTATAGAGGCGACAACTTTGTGAAACGCTTCGACGCCAACAGTTACTTGTACATCACCAAAGCCATTGATTACTTCAACATCTTGAACGGGCATAACCTCGCAGGTGTCTTTAAGGGCTTAAAGGCGAAAGTGTTCGTGATTGCTTTCAAGTCAGACTGGCTTTACCCAGCGTATCAGAGTCAGGAGATCGTGAAAGCCTGCAAACTTGCAGGAGTGGACGCAAGCTACTGCGAAATCAACAGCAGTTATGGGCATGACGCGTTCTTGCTGGAGATTGAGCAGGAAACACAGCTGATCAGTCATTTCTTGAAGACGGTTTCTAACGGAAACGTGAACGGTGACCACCAAGCATGACGCAGCCGACACGCAAGATTGAGCATGAAGTCATTTCAAGCTGGATTGACAGCGATGCGTCTGTGCTTGATCTTGGGTGCGGCGACGGCGAATTGCTGTCTCAGCTCATCAGGAAGAAGCAAGTTCGTGCTCAAGGCATAGAGCTCAGCGAGCAAGCTATCCACAATTGCGTTGCGGCGGGCTTAAGCGTGTTCCAGGAAGACATCGACACTGGCTTAGCCGAGTACGCTGATAAGTCATTTGACTACGTCATCCTGAATCAGACGTTCCAGCAGGTGAAGAAACCAGACTTTGTGCTGCAAGAGGCGCTGCGGGTGGGCAAACGCGTCATCGTGGGCTTCCCCAACTTCTGCTACATCACAGCACGGTTTCAACTGTTCTTTCGCGGAACAGTGCCTGTGACCGCTTCGCTGCCTTACGAGTGGTACGATACGCCTAACTTGCACTTCCTAAGCATAGCAGACTTTAAACAATATTGCAGAAAACGTGACATTCGGATTGAACGTTCGGTTTTCATTGGAAAGAACAAGAGGGTTAGGCTTTTTCCGAACGTTTTTGCGGAGACGGGGCTTTTCTTGCTGTCAAGGTGAACTGGCACTTTCGGCGTGGTTGTTATGGCTTCTGGAATGGGACGCGTCGAGTTTGAGGTGGATAGTTTACGCGTAGATCAAGTTTTTGTAGTTATCTTGAGGTTGATGTTTTGCTTTGGTGGCGCAGCTTTGCAGCACGCTAATTGTTCCGGTTCTTCCGAGGCGCAATTGTCTTTCACCTTTGAAGGAGTATACCGATGCATTCTTTATTTGGATGGTGTCGCCCACAGCGGCGGAGTTTGCCTGTTCGTTCCAGAGGCAGAGTTTGATTTTTCCAGTTTCGTCCGCTATCCAAGCGTTGGTTACCATGGCGCTGTTTCCGTATTTTGTGTGGACTAGTGAGGGTTTTGGAGTTTCCAGAACTTCAGCCTCTACGTTGACTTTTTTCATTCCGTGTCGCAAATCTT
>CAYGVV010000030.1:0-11834 GCA_964353395.1 uncultured Candidatus Bathyarchaeia archaeon
GAGGGTGTGCGTGCTGTGGCTGTAGGTGAAGTGGAGAAACCATGAATCCGCTGTGGAAGCTGCGGTGTAGTCCAAGTTTGCGCCATCCAAGTAGACTTTCAGGTTGGCTATGTTTGGGACCAAGCTCTTGGCTATGCCCATGTCAACGAAGCCTGTGGTTCCCGAGGGTCCCGTAACGGTGAAGCTGAGTTCATCGCTCGTCGAGTTGAAGGCGAGCGACGAGACTGTTGAGTTAGAAACCACGGAGAAGACGTACTGGTCGTTGATGGTGGTCACCGACAGCGTTCTCTGCACCTGAGCAAGCTCATATGGGTAGGTGCCCGCCCACAAGGCTCTGACGAGGTAATTGCCCGTGGCTGAAGGCACCCAGACTGCTGAGTAGGCTCCGTCGCTGGACGTATCGACTGATGTAATGTCGTTCCAGGTTTGCCCACCGTTTATGCTGTACGACAGCTGAACAGCGGCGCCTACCATGGCCGTTTGATTGCCTGTGAGCGTTCCGTTCAGGTTGACCTTGAAGCCCAAGAAGGAGGTTTGAGAATTCAGGGAAAGCGTCAGGTCCGTCGGCACGCTGTACTTGTCTCCGAAAGCATAGATTCTTCCTTCTCCGGGCATGCTGGTTCCACAACCCACGTAGACTGCACCACCGTAGACTGCAGGGCTCGAAACCACCCGCCCCAAAGTGTAGTAGCTCCAAACCTGCTCTCCGGTGTACTCGTTGAAGCAGTAGAGTCTACCGTCGCTGGAGCCGATGTAGACCTTACCGTCCGCAACCGCGGGTGAAGACCAGATCATCTCCTTTGTTGGAGCTTTCCAAATCTGAGACCCGTTGGAGGCGTTGAGGCAATAGCAGTTGGAGTCGCCTGAACCCACGAACAGCATGCCGTCAGCAATGGCGGGCGAAGACATGTAGATCCCCGCGAACCAGTTGCTGCCAATCGTTGCATTCCAAACCTGCGAGCCGTTTATGGCGTCGAGGCAGTAGACTTTGCCGTTGCTTGAGCCGATGAAGACGCGGTTGTCGCTTATTGCAGGAGAAGCCGTCGTGCCGCCGTCAACCGTGTAGTTCCACTTAGACGCCCCAGTGGACGCGTCTATGGCGAACACGTTGGGCGAGTCATAATTTATGACTGCCCCCACATAGACGGTGCCGTTCAAGAAGGCAGGGGACGAGAAACCGTTAATTGACGAGTTACTCAGGCTGTAGCGCCACATGAGCGAGCCGTCCACAGAGTTCAGGCAGTAGAGTTTGCCGTCATCTGAACTGATGTAAACTCTTCCATCGCTGACAAGTGGAGAGCAGTTTGTTTGAGAATCCGTTGGATAACTCCAAAGCAAATCACCATTCGATATGTTCAAGCAGTACACGTTGTTGCCGCGTGTTCCTATGTAGATTCTTCCTGAGTCAACAGCGGGAGAACTCCATATCATGTTCTGCCCTGGCTCAACGGAGTGAACCCAGAGCACTGCGCCTGTTGTAGCGTTGAGCGCGTAGATGTCGCCGTTGCCCAAAGCCGCAATCACTCTGCCATCGACGACGGCAGGCGACGAATCCATCTCCACTGTGGTGTTGTAAACCCACATCACCTCACCCGCGGCGGGCGCAGACGAAGTGGAGTGACCGGTGCGCTGCAAGTCATGCCTAAACATGTACCAGCTGTCAGAGTCTGAAGATGCACCGCAAACAAGTGCGTTCCCAGCCAAAACCAATCCCGCAACCACTACGGCTACGAAGAATGCACCAATGAGTGACTTCCTCATGTTGCCCAATTCCTCACTGAACCCATGATTCAAGCTGTGCCCTTAAAAGTTACGGTTCCCTGCCACAAACCGGCATTTCCTATTTAAAAGGGAGGGGGTATTCTCCGAGAGCAGAGTAGCTATTTTCCGATGACTTTTACGTTTTCCACCAGAAGCCAAGGCGATACTAACTGCCCCATTTTCCTCTCGTTGTCTGCAACTTCAGTCACGTTCTTGAGTAACTCGAAGATGTTGCCTGCCAGCATCACGCCGCGAGTGGAGTGTTCTACTTTGCCTTTCCTGATCCTCCACGCAGGTGTAGCCACAACCGAGAACTCGCCGCTAACAGGATTGCTGCTGTGGGCGCCTTGCAGGTAGTATACCATTAAACCGTCATCGGCTTCACTCAGAAGCTCGTCAGGCGTTCTGCTGCCGGGCAGTATGTGGAAGTTTGTGGCTTCAATGCTTGGCGTTGACAAATAGCCTGCTCTTGACGCGTTCCCGGTGCTTTCTTCGCCCGCTTTCTTAGCACTGTAATTATCATAGAGGAAGCTGCGCAAGACGCCCTTGTCCATAAGGAGCGTTTTTTGATGTGGAACACCCTCCCCATCGAACGAGCCAGTGCGGAGACCGCCTGGAAACAATCCGTCATCGTAAATGGTGACGGCTTCGGAGCCGACTTTGGAGCCGAGTTTGCCTTTGAAGGGAGATTGGTTTCTTTCAACGTTGTCAGCTTTGACCGCGTTGATTAAAGTGTAATAGAGAAGGTCTTGCAACGCAAACTGCGTGAGTATGAGTTTGTAATTCTTTGTTTCGATCCGCTTGGTTTTCAACGCCGAAACAGCAAGGCGAGCGGCTTCTCTGCCGACCCATTCAGGATTCACACGGTAGTTTCTTTCAGCGTTGAATTCGAAGCAGACAGGCGTCACAGTGTTCCCCTCTTTAGCCACGGTTGCCAAACTACATTCAATCATTGTACCTTTGTCGAAACAGGTGATTCCGTTTGAGTTGGCTATGGCGTTAGACCCGTACGCGGCGCCAGCGCCCCCTTCAATTGGTAAAACGCGCTTGTCCGCTTCTGCTGCAGCATCCAATATTCGAGAAGCCACTTTCACTAAGTCTTCGGAGCGGAGTTCAAAGAGTTGGCTGTCAAAAGTTTTTTCAGGTGCAGCGTAAGGTTTTCTTTCGGGGAGTCCTTTCCAGTCTTCATCAGGCTTGCTCGCCTTTGCCGCGCCCAAGGCTTTAATGATTGCGTCTTCAACTGCATTTTGGTTGTCTAATATGTTTGTGTACGCGAAGCCTATGGCTTTTTTTACTTGGACTCTGACGCCTATGCCTCTGTCAATTATTTTGTCACTCTTGGTGATTTGCCCTCGTTCTATGCCTACGCTTGTGGCTTTGCCCTCGTAAACGAACGCTTCGGCTTCCGCAGCGCCCTTCCTCAAGGCTGCCTTAACGGCGTTTTCCGCCAGACTTAGCATCGAGTCTTTCTCAAGCACTGCCACCAACAATCACCTCGTTAACTCTGATGTGTGGTCCGCCATCACCTATGAAAGCGGTTTGGCCTTTTCCGCAACGCCCTGAAGATAACTCAAAGTCTTTCCCCACAGCGTCAACCCTGAGCAGCGTTTCAAGCGTGTTGCCGCTGATTGAAGCGTCACGGACAGGTTCGCCGAGTTCGCCGTTCACTATTTCGCAGGCTTCTTGGATGCCCACTTGGAAGGTGCCGTCGAGGTTGGCTTGTCCTCCTCTGAAGCTTTTGAAGTAGTAGCCGAAGCCTATGTCTTCGATTAATTCTTCGAATGACCGGTCTTTGGGCGCCATGTACGTGTTGCGCATGCGGATTATGGGTTCCACTCGAAAATCCTCCGCGCGTGCGTTGCCCGTGGGTTCAGCGTTAAATTTCTTTGCGGTCTCGCGGTTATGCATTAAGCCGGTGACCACGCCGTCTTTTATGAGGAGAGTTTTCTTGGCTGGAACGCCTTCATCGTCGTATTTGAAAGAGCCGAAGGCGCCGTTTATGGTGCCATCATCGTAGAATGTGACTAAGTCTGAAGCTATTTTCTTGCCCAGATTATTCGCCAATACCCCACCTGACAATGCCAAGTCAGCCTCAGCCAAGTGTCCGAAGGCTTCGTGGACGAAAACGCCTACCACGTTGGGTCCCAGAATCACGGGGAAGGTGCCGCCTTTCGGTGACTTCGCGTTTAGTTGGTTGACTGCGCGTTTTGCCAATCTTTCGCCTACAACTTCAGGAGTTTCCACGTCAAACACTTCGTACCCTGCTGTGGAGCCTATTTCTTCGCGGCTGAAGGTGAAAACGCCGTTTTGTAGGGCGGAAGCGGTTATTCTTGACCATACGTAAAGCTTGTCTTGTTCTATGTATGTGCCTTCGCTGTTGGCGAAATAGTTGGTTCCAGCTAAATCCAAGTAGTCTATGGTGCAGCTTTTTACTCGCTTGTCACATTTCAGGGTAACGTTGTTTGTTCGTGAAGCGTTTTTTATTTTGTCTTCAATACTGATTTCTGAAGGTCTTGTCTTCGGTTTGATTTGAACATGGTCTTCCAAAGTTTTGGTCGCTGCGAGCTTTATGGGAGTTTTCAATCGTGCACTCGCTGTCTTCGCCATAGCGCAAGCATCAGAAATGGCGTTCGCCAGAATCTCAGTGTTCAGAGAGCCCACAGAAGCGAAACCCCAAGCACCGTTCACGAGCACGCGAAGAGCTACTCCGTTTTCGATGCCTTGTTTTGCCGCTTCAACTCGTCCTTCTTTCATTGTGAACATTGTTTTGGAGAGTTTTTGCGCTCGGGCTTCTGCGTATTCAGCCCCGAATTTTTGTACAGCCACGTTGGTTGTTTTGGCTAGAACGTCTTTCAAAGAGTAGATTGCCTCCCTGACCAATGCGCAATATGAGTTATATGAGTAACGGCTGAGGGAATAAAATCGTTTTGCTCTTGGCTGAATGGCAAGAGCACTTGACGGATCAGATTCAGAAAAGAGAGGTTGATTACGCTCTTTGCATGGCGATTCTTACTTGACCGGCGAAATCGTACTCTTCACTTACGTTGGTAAGTTCCATTTTGCGGATTACGCCGTAGCTGGAGTATATGTCGTTAAGGATTTTGCGCTCAATTATGGGTGCACCTGTGTTCAGGAAGTTTTCCAGTCCTTTTGCGAACACATCGATTTTCGTGGAGAATTCATTCTGCTTTAGAGCGTAATGGGTTTCCAAGTACTTGTAAATCAAGGGGGTGAGTTTTTCTCCGAACACCTGCTTTAGAACGTTGTCTACGATTTTGAAGACTGGGTCAGCTTCCTTTGTGGCAGGTGTTTTCATAGTGTTCCCGTGAGTACTATCGCACGTATTGCGACTTAATAAGCATTGTTGTTGTACTGTTAAACACAAACACGCATAAAACACCATGAACCTGCATGCTACCAGAAGTCTGCAAGATTCAACTGTTGAACACTTCCACGGGGAGGCTTAGGCTTCGGAGCAGCAGCATCGGCGCTTAAGACGAGTTTTCCGTATACGCCGTCGTAGCCTGGCACAACAGTGACAGAGCCTTCTCTAACTCGCGTGATGGCTTCAGCAACTGGCTGCTCCACAACCTCGCTTAACGCTTCCTTAGACGCGTCAATAAGCACCTTGTACTCATCGCCGAACTTGTCCACAAGCGAATTGTAGATTTTCCACACCGCCCGAGTGGAGGGAGAATCAACTTTCAACACTGCGGCGATTATCTCCGAGAGGGGTAGCAAACGCATGAATCCGGGCGAGTTCGGCGCCTTGAAGTCTGCGGGTCGGTCGGCGAGTTCTTCGACGCGTTGCTCAACGCCTTCTGTGAGTTTTCTGCCGCAGACTGGACAGGTATTGTGGCGTTTTCGTGCTTCTTGCGGTGAGAGAGACACGTTACAGTTGCGGTGGCCAGTCCAGTGGTATTTACCGTAAGCTGGGTTAGTCTCGATAGTGAACTTGAAACGAGTTGTGTCTTTATCGCTGATGGCTTCTGTAACTTCTTGGTAGCTTACGCGTTCCAGTTCAAAGACGTTTGCTTCTCTGCCCATGCGCCAAGGCCAGAAGCTGTGGCTGTCGCTGTTTGAAACCAGCGTGAACTTGTCAAGTTTGCTTAATCGCCAATTCATCGACGGATCAGACGATAGCCCTGTTTCCAAGGCGTGGATGTGTTTTGTCATGTCTTGGTAGCAGTCTTCGATGCTGTTGAAGCCGCTGAAGGCGCCGAACACGCTGAACCACGGTGTCCACGCGTGAGCGGGAAAAATCATGTTCTCGCTTGAGGCGTGCATTACTTCCTCTACCAAGTTGGGGGCAGTCATGTTTAGTGTGGGTCTGCCGTCTGCACTCAGGTTCCCATATTTTCCAAGCGCGTCATTGATTTGAACTGCGGTGTCTATGTTGGGCGTTAAGATGACGTGGTGAACCTTTTTTGTCTCATTTTCAAAATCGAAGATGGTGCTCACTTCGGTTGTCAGCATGAAATGCACGGCCAATTCCGGAAGGCTTGCCACCTTGAACAGACCTGTGTCGGCTTCTGCAGTTAGGGTTTCTCGTATTTCTTTGAGCCATTTTGGATGTGTGAAATCGCCTGTGCCCACAAGTTGCAGGCCTTTGATTCTTGCGTAGCGGGCGATTTCTTTGATGCTCATTTGCTCGCTTGTGGCTCGGCTGAAGCGACTGTGAATGTGCAAATCGGCGATTACTCGAATTCTAGTTGCATCCCCCTGAACGTTGACAGGTCTCTTGTTACTTGTGTTGCTGGTAGTAGTTGGGTTTCGCTTAAAAACTTAAGCTCAATTGCGTAAAATTATAGCTCTAAGTGGGGAAAAGAAAAAAATACGTGTGAGTTGAGTGCAATCGCACCTTTGAGCGGTATAAGCAGCGTTTAGGGCGTGTAGGAGTAGCTTGTCTCCGTTATGGTTCCGTTTTGCCAAGTGCCCTGCCAAACGATTATGGTTTGGGGTGGAGTGGCTTGCGATGTGTAGTTCGCTGTAATGGTGTATGTCGGGTTCAGAACCACGGGGTACTGCATTGTTATGTTCCAGCCTTGATTCAAGTAAGAGTATGTCGATGCGCCTACAAGACCCTCTGGTGTGAGATTTTCTTCGAACCAATCGTAGGTCTGCAGATACTGCACGGTGTCAGCATGATTGGTTCTTAAGTAGTTCACGATGTCATTGCGCACTTGTTCTTGCTCTGTTAACTCATTGTTGGTGTAGCTTGTCTCGTTGATGTTTCCGCTCTGCCAAGCTCCCTGCCAGAAGATGGCGACGGTGCCTGCGGTGTAGTTCGCGGAGACGGTGTATATCGGGTTTGGAACCACTGGATACCGCATTGTCACGTTCCAAGCTTGACTCTGGTAGGAGTAAAGTACTGAGCCCAGAAGACCGGTATCTACTCTTCCCCCTGTCCAGTTGAAACTTTGCATGAACTGGGCAGTTTCTTCGTGATTGTTTTTGATGTAAGCCATTACGTTGTTGCGCACTTGTTCCTGAATTGGCAGCATTGTGTTGTTGTAGCTTGTTTCGGATATTGTTCCGTTTTGCCATGTGCCCAGCCACGCCACGATTTTCTCAGCGGGAGTGACCTGAGATATGGGCGAAGTATAGTCAGCCGTGACCGCGTATATCGGGTTTGGAACAACTGGGTACTGCATTGTCACGTTCCAGCCTTCACTTTGGTATGAGTATGTTTCGGCTCCCAAAATCAACTCGGGTGTTGTTCTTCCCCCTGTCCAAGAGAAGCTCAGCATGTACGTCGCTGTCTCGTTATGATTGGTTTTTATGTAGGTCATGACAGCGTCGCGCACCTGCTCTTGGGTCGAGACCTCAGGTGTGGCAGAGGCTGTAGGCGTTGGAGTTGTTATAGGAGTAGGTGTCGGAGATGGAGTGACAGAAGGTGAAGGAGTTGCGGTAGGATTGAAGTAGCCAGACTGCCAGACAAGGTATCCACTGACGATGACGACGATGAGCACTACGGCTACACCTATTATTAGTACCTGACGAGTCAACATTTTTCACCTGTTTTTACAGAATGCGCTGAATACCTATATAGAATCTTTGCTCTTGACACGCTGTGATACTCTCCAGAATGTTCTGTTTTGCCTTCTCTTCATGAGGAGGTGGGGTCTATTGGGAGAAGTTGTAACTTGTTTCCGTAATGCAACCGTTTTCCCAGGTGCCTTGCCAAGTTATTCTGTAAGGTATCAAAACATCTGCAGATGTGGATGCGGCTGAATAGTCCGCTGTGATGTTGTAAACTGGATTTGCCACGGCAGGATAATGAATCGTGACGTTCCACCCTTGGCTTAGGTACGTGTAGGTTTCTGCGCCTAAGAGCCCAGTGTTTTCTCTTCCACCTGTCCAAAATAGGTTTCCTATGAAAGGTGCCGTCTCTGGGTGATTAGCTTTAATGTAAGCCGTGGCGGCGTCGCGCGCTTGTTCTTGAGGGGAAACCTCGAAATGTGCGTGGGAGTTCACCACTGCCCAGCTTATTGCGCCAACGCAGGCGAAGACGGCAACCATGACTATGAGAGACTTGAGTTTCTCATACGCCAACTTTTTTCACCGACTGCCTATGGCGCTGAGTATGTATATAGCACCATGCTTTGGAACAGACTGTTCTGCTTCAAGTACAGCAGTGTTCTACTGCGTTTCTCCACCGCCATTTTGATGGAGCGGGAAAAATTGAGTCTGCCGCACGCTCAGGGTTGCGCTGCTTTGTTGTGCTCTGCGGAGACCCCCCTCCCTTTCCTATAGGTTCAATTTATGGTTGACTAGTTGAGAGGTTAGGCGGCTGACAAGGTGATTTTGTCTCCTGCTTTGGCGTGGAATTTTGTTGCTGCGTTTCCTTGGTTTAGGGCTATTTCCAGGTAATTGTGGCTTCCGATGAGGGCTAAGGCTTCCTGAGGTTTGGCTTCCGCGTAGGTTCTGGAAACTTTCAGTTGCAGTCTGTGGCTGGAAAATTCGGCTTGCACCCTGCCTTCTTTGAAGTCTGCTAGGTCTTTTGCGCGTATGTTTGTGATGATGTTTCCGAAGCCATCCACATGCAGGAGCTCGCCTGCCAGCGTGTCTTTGTCTCTTGTGACCTTGGTGAACGCTGGCTTCACGGCATCAGTTATTTCAGGACCAAAATCTTCTAGAGGCACTCCGTTTGCTAAGTGTGCTGCGGCGGGAGCAAAAATGTCTCTTCCGTGAAAGGTGCTGGAAACGTGAGGCAACATAAGCCGCCGACTCGTTATCTCATACATGCGTTTTATGCCTTGAGCCTCAGCCGCCAAGATCAGCAGTCCGTTGTCTGGTCCCACAAAGAAGTTGTGCTTCGATTGCACTATGATCTGGCGCCTTTGAGTGCCAACCCCAGGATCTACAACCGCCACATGAACCGTTCCTTCAGGAAAATACGGCGCTGCAGAAGCCAGCATGTAAGCGCCCATGCGCATGTTGAATTTTTCCACCTCATGCGTCACGTCAACTATGATGGCGCTTGGGCAAATGCTCAAGATGACCGCTTTCATTTCCGCCACAAAAGGGTCTTTCAACCCGAAATCCGTAGTCAACGTGACTATTCGGGCAGGCAACTCTTAGCCTCCGTGCACCACGGGAACGAAAACCACCTCGTCCCCGTCGTTAACTTTCGTCTCCAAACCGTTTAACACGCTGATTTCTCTGCCGTTCACAAGAATCAACGCGTTCGGCTTCGGCTCTTCAAGCTGCTCGTCAAGCAGGCTCCGCCTGAGCGCAGGCAATTCTTTAGTCACTTCGTTCATAAGGTCAATCAGTGAAGTGCCGCCCTTGCAGTCTAGGGCGAGTTTTTCCGTGCCCGAAGCGTGACGCAGCGCGCCTATGAACTTCACAGTTACAGCCATTTTCGCTTCCAACCCAAGTTACAGAACCACAATCACCGTTATATCGTTAACATTTGTGCCCGTTTGCCCCGTAGAGATGAGGTCTCCGAGTTTCGAAAAGAAACGGTAAGAATCATTATCAACTAAAAACTTCTCAGGTTCCAACCCCAACTGGGCTGCCCGCCGCAGCGTGTAACCGTCAACGATTGCTCCCGCCGCGTCGGTTGGTCCGTCCACGCCATCGGTGCTTAAAGAAGCAATCACGCAGGCTTCAACATTCTTAAGCTGCAATGCAGCGGACAACGCCAGCTCTTGGTTTCTTCCGCCCAAGCCTTTTCCAGTGACCGTGACCGTTGTTTCGCCACCTGCCATGATGCCAGCGGGTTGGGGAACAGGATTGCCCGAAACCGCAATTTCGCGGGCAACTGCCGCAAGTACGTTTCCAACATGCTTTGCTTCTCCCTCCAACGTGGCAGTTAACAAGAACGTGTTCAACCCTTTAGACTTCAAGTAGTCACAGGCGGCGAGGCTGGCGGCTCGGTTGTTTCCTACCACTACGTTGTGAACTTTCTTGAAAGCTGTGTCTCCGGGCTTTGGCGTTTCCGCGATGAGACCCTCTGCGCCATCGGACAGAACCTTGCGAACCGAAGCAGAGGTGTTCTCCCATAAACCGTGTTTATCCAGAACTTTTCGGGCGTCAGCAAAAGTTGAAGGGTCAGGAACGGTTGGGCCAGACGCGATGGAATCCAGGGGGTCGCCCACCACATCTGAAAGGATAAGGTTTAGCAAAGTGGCGGGGTGGGCTTTTTTGGCGAGCCATCCGCCTTTAAAGGCTGAAAGGTGCTTTCGCACAGTGTTGATTTCACTTATGGCGGCGCCGCTTCTCAGCAAAGCACCCGTAAGTTCCCTCTTGTCTTCGAGAGACACACCCTCGCGTGGCAGGGGCATGAGGCTGGAACCGCCGCCTGAAATTAAGCAGATAACCAAGTCATTTTTCTCGGCTTGCTCAGCGATTTCCATCATGCGGCGCGTTCCTTCCACTCCAGCTTGGTCTGGAACGGGATGATTTGCCTCATGGAGTTCTACAATGCCCGTTTTGTTTTTGGAGCCGTAAGGAACGTTAACTACTCCTGCAGTTATGCGCTTGCCCAGAATGGCTTCCAGTGCCTCAGTCATTGAACTGCCTGCTTTGCCGCCGCCCACCACGTAGATTTTCCTGAACTTTGTCAAGTCAAACGAAAAGCCATCCACGCGGAGACACGAGTTTTCCAGCGAAAGCTTGGAGCGTAATAGTTGTTTTGGGTCGGCAGCGTTCAAAGCACATTCTAGGCTTTGCAGTGCCAAGGCTCTCGCTTTCCGCGTAAGCTCATCTTGACCTTTGTCTATCAAGTCTTTCATGTTTTTTATTCTAATCATTTTGCCGTTACCATTTAAATGAGGCTTGTTCTTCGGCGTTGTTGAAGTCTGTAGCTGGTGAAGGCTAATAAACAATTTCGCTGAGAGAAACCGCCAAACTTGGTGAACACAGAAGTTCTGGGCAGCATTGCGTCAGCCAGCCGTTATCATGGGTTCTGAGTTTTCAAACGCAAAGTTTCAGTCATATATACAAAAATGTTTCGTCCGCCAGAGCCCCAGCAAACCCTTTGTCCCAAACCCAAAGTTCATTCTTCGACGACTTTTTTCCATGGATATCTGTAGGCTATTGTTTTAACCAAAAAGAACCAAACATTCACGCACAAGAAAGAATCAGGACTCCCAGAACATGCCCATCCAACTCGGTACAAGCGAATTTGAAGAGAACACCACTTGCATTTCTGCCTTTATATAAGGGGGCTATAGACTGCACCGAGCACCAAAGCACGAACTGAACAAAAAAGGAAAGAGGGAAACTAAAAGGTTATTTTCCCATGACTTTTTTCGCGGCTATTTCTATATCTTCTGATTTGATGGTTTTTCTTCCAGCGTGCATGGCGAAATCTAAGGCTTCTCTGGCGATTTTAACGCCAATTTCCTCTAGTGCCTTGGCGAGTTCTTTAGCTGCGGCTTCGCTTACTCTGTCAGCGCCTGCTTTCTTGCACAGTCTGTGCATGGGAGCTACTGCTATTTCTAAATTGGTCATAAAGACCCTCTGTAGCTTCTTTTTCTTTTTAAAGCTGTATTTAACCTTTTCAGTCTCTTATTCCTTTAAAATATCGACCAGCATCTTTTTTTCTCAGCGTGAAAAAAGAA
>CAYGVV010000031.1:0-11743 GCA_964353395.1 uncultured Candidatus Bathyarchaeia archaeon
TGCAGATAGTGAGAGAAGGGGTTTTTTAGCGTTTCGATTACGGTTGAACAATAAAATAGAAAAAGTGAGGGCTTATTGCACCCTCAGAAAGGTTGCTACGAAAGTTTTGATTTCTGCGTTAGCGTTAAGGATTGTGTTTATTGTGTGCGCACCTTTTTCTGTGAGCTGATAGGTTCTTTTTCTTTCATCCCATACGCCTTCGATGAGGTCATCCCTTTCGAGGCTGTAGAGGAGCGAATAGATGGTGCCTGAGCTTACAAGGAGTTGGAATTTGTTGTGGATGTATGAGATGATGTCGTAGCCGCTGAGAGGCCCATTTCACAGTTCACTCATGATGATTATGTCCAAGAAGTTCTTGATTATTCGTTCATTCATTTTCTTGATTTGCACTTCGGATTTTTCAACAGTCGCGATCATAAAAGAGCCACACTTTTTATCTGTGGTTGTTTATATAGTTTTGTTCTGATATAAATATTTAACTAATATTCGGATTTAGACTTGGATATTGTAACAGAGTCTGAATTGTTTAAACATTTTAGGAAGAAAAAACGCCGCGTTTCGGTTCAGCAACGTATTGTTCTTCAACCCGCCAAATCCCAAAAACCAGAACATGCAACACACAACTTACCCTAAAGTCCAACCTGTATTCTAATCTTAATAAAAGGGAGGGGTGCAGTCTTGTGAGAACGCAGACACATTTGGGAATCTGCCCGGGGCAATAAGGCTCTCAGAACTCTCAAGCGGCAATAAAAAAACGCAGGAATATCTGGGAAGAGTCAGAGTAAAAAGAAAAAGAGAGATAATATGTTTGGTTTATTCTTCTTTGTCTTCGCTGCTATCAGATAGGGGTTCCACTGCGGGCAGTACTTCTTTTGCGGATGGCATCGTCGACACCGGATGTGTTTCTGCGGAGACCTCGGGAACGACTTCTGCGGTTGTTTCTGTTTGCGCCGCTGTGGGCGCTTCTATAGAAGGGTTTTCCGTGGTAATCTCCTCAACACTTGGCGAAACCTCAACTTGGACAGTTTCTGGCTGGACAACCTCAGCGTTCTCCACGGGGGATTGCTCAACGATTACTTCTTCCGCTATCGCAGCTGGTTCTTCGGGGATTGGCTCAGGTGCAGTTTCCGCGTTTTCAATTGCAGGTTGTTCGACGATTGTCGGTTCTGCTGTTGCTGCTGGTTCTTCTGCGATTGGCTCTTGTGTAACTGCGGTTTCAATGTTTTGTGGAGCTGGTTGCTCAGGAATTGCTGCTTCAGCTATTGTGGCTGGTTCTTGCGCTACGGGTTCTGGTGTGGCTTCAACTGTTTCTGCGACTGCTGCTGGCTGTTCCGCAGCTGGCGCTTCCTCCACAACTGGAACGGCAACAGGCTCTGGGATTGCAACTGGCTCCTGAATGCATGGTTCAGGGGCTGGAGCGACTGCAACGGCAACCTCCATGTTTTCTGCGGGTTGAGCTGGCGCAACTTCCACTACTGGTGTTGGTGCAGGCTCTGCTGCTGGTGTGGATGCAACGGGTGTGCAAAGCTGGTTAACAGCGTCTTTTACGTTTTCCAGCTCGTGCTTGGCTGTTGTTAGTCCGTTGGCTAGGAGGTTTATTTCAATTTGGTAAGTGTCTTCGTCTATTTCGCCTGTGACGTGCTGTATCTCGTAGTTGGCGAGGAGCATTTCTAACGTTTTGATTTGGCTTTCTAGCTCCTCTGTTTTCAGCTGCATTTTCTGAATGAGCGCTTGCTGTTGTTTCTCGATTTCAGCTATGGCAACGGCGACTTCGCTGTAAAATGAGTCGTGTGTGGACTGAGAAATTCTGCCTTTTTCGTACAAGTTGTCGAGGGCTTGTTTCTTTTTCTTAGCTATCTCGTATTCTTCATTTAATCGGTTAAAGGAATGTTTCCACGAAATCAATTTTCGGCACCACGATTCTTTAGGCACAAAACAGAGATAACGTTTGTTAACATGCACATATATCGCTGACTGATAGAAACCATCTTTGAAGCCTCGAAAATGGTAACTATGCATACAAAACCATGCGTGCGTTGCGCCGTTTATATCAACAAAAAATGAAACTTTACCAGCCTGAAAGCTCATCTGATATGCTCGGAAAAGACTATTTAGAAGATTGGTTTTTGGCTGGTCTGTGTTCGGAGTCTACTGCTCTGAAGTGCCTACCCCCTCCCTTATAAATAGGTTGAATTTGGTGTTGAATTTCAGTTTGATTGCTGTTTTTTCCTGAAAAAGAGCGCTACTGCAAACGGTGTTTTTTCTTCATTTGTCGGTTACCTTGTCGCTGTAAATCTTTCTCAGCATCAGTGCAACTACCGCGATTGAGGCTAAGGCAATTGTGATGACTGCTGTTACCACGTACATGGTTAACGTGGATTCGTTGTTGTCTCCTGCGCTGGGCTGCTCATTTGAGGCTGTGGGTTGTTCCGTTGGTGAAGGACCAGAAGATGAAGAAGCAAAGGGCGAGGGGGATGAATTAGGGGTAGCCGTTGGCGAAGATGTCGGTGTTGGCGAAGCTGGAGGCGGTGAACTCTCTGGCGCCTGCAAGCTGATGGCGGATGCATCAATGGGTGCCATGAGTGGGTAGTGGTCGATGTTATTTTCGTTGACGACGAAGGGGGTATCGCCTATACCTGAAGCGCCGATTTCTGAGGCGTTCGTGTAGCGTGTTAGGTAGTCGCACCAGTAATTGCCGATTGTGCCGTTGTCCCATGCGTTGGAGTTTGCCACTGGCTGCTGGGCGCTGACTCCAGGCATTGACACCTGCAGTGTGCCGTAGACCCGGTTGTTGACGAAGCTGTTGCCGAAGATCGTGTTGCCTTTCTGTGAGCCCATGAGTTGGAGGGCGAAGCCGTGGTTTTCGGTTATGTTGTTTCCGACGATGACGTTGTCGGTGGAGTCTGTGATTCTTAAGGCAATCTCGGAGTTATCAATAAGGTAATTTCGGAATATGGTGAGTTTGTTTGAGTAGTTGACTATTCTGATGCCGTTACGGGAGTTTGACGTGATGCTGTTGTCGAGGATTTTGTCGCCTGAACAGGCGGACACGTGGATGCCTGCTGCGTAGTTGGAGGTCAGGGTGTTTCCCGAGATGGCGTTGTCGTGTGAGTTCTCCATTCGGATGCCGTTTCCCTCGTTGTCTTCTATGCCATGATTGGCATAGGCGCTGTTGTTGGCGATGAGGTTACCTGAAGAGTGGAGGAGGTAGATGCCGTCAGTGTTGTATTCCATGCGGCTTCCGCGCACCGTTGATTCCGTGGTCCACGCTAGCAGTACGCCCTGCTTGTTCTTCGTGAGGTTTTGGTTTTGGACGGTTATGTTGGTGCAGTTGACGAGCGCAACGTATCCAGCGTTTGGGGGCACTTCGGCGTTTTGCCTGTTAACCCAGTAGTACACGGGTTTGCCGTCCACTGTGTTTGAGTCATCCACATCGTTGACGAAGTCTTCGAGGACTGAGCCGGCGACGGCGAAGTTTACTCCTATGACCAACGGTGGTGGCGTGTTTTGGCCGTCTATGACTAACGGCGGTGGAGTCTCTTGGCTGACGATGCTGTTGTTTCTGACTACGTTGTTGCGTGAATTGCCTATGTATATGCCGTAGTAGCAGCGTTCAATCGAGTTCCCGGAAATCTCGTTGCCGTCCGAGTGGTCGGAGAGCCAGATGCCGTAGCTGCTGGCGTCAGTTATGTTGTTTCCGACGACAGTGTTGTATGATGAGACGTTGAGGTGTATGGCGATGTTTCTGCCTGTTATGTTGAAGTTTGTAACCGTAACGTTGGTTACCCCAGTCAGGAGTATGGCCTCGTCGTATCCGTAGCTTGGAAGGCTAAATCCTGCGCCGTTAATCACAGCGTTGCTTCGTTTAATGTCCAGCACGGAGTTGTTTATGTCGCCTGTCAGAGTGTACACGTTCCCGTTCTGGCTTATAGGAGCAGATGGAGGGGTGATGCCGCCGTCGCTTCTGATGTATATGTGCGGCAAAGGTGCAGGCTTAAAATTAGCTTCCGCAAACTGGAGTCTCAACACGCCTGAAGCCAGCAACACCGCCATCACAAGTATAACTAGTAGTTCTTTTTTCACGGTGAGCCACAATTTGTAAAGTGCGGCTGCAGCTTTTAACTCTCACTGAAGAACACAACTGTTCTCCATGAAGAACACTTGCGCTGTCTGCTCAGCTGCTCGGAAGACCTGTCCCTCCCCTATTAAAAGAGTGAAGAATTCAGAATGGAAAAACAAGCGGCTATCCCAGCAGTGACTGCAGTAGCCTTATCGCCGACCACGCGGCTAACGCGCTAGTGTGCGGGTTGTCAGGATGCGCGTCGTTGGCGAACCGAAGGTTCATTTCGCCGAACTCCCATTTCAACTTAATTTCGTGTGTGTTTCGCTGGACGTTCGGGTCTGAGATCACCTGCACCTTCACCTTTGCAGGCTTAACGGTAAGTGCCAAGGTGGCTGCGACGTTCATTTCTCTGGGGAAACGCCTCGCTGCCTCTTCAGCTACGCCTTCGTACACGGTTTCTGCCTCCGTGTTGTTTCGCCCGAAGGCTTTAGGGTTTTTCCGCGAAGTCAACACAACCTCGTCAATCCCTGCTAAAGCTGCGCTGGCTATGGCGTCTAAGCCGCCGATGGCGCCTGAAGGCACATGTACCTTGCTCATGTCAACGTCCAAGTCCAGCAATGCTCCTGTGCTCATTACGATTAACTCGATACCCTCAGCCACGATTCTGCCAACGTAGTCTTTTGCCGCCTGCTGAGAAGCCGCCTCCACAATGACGGTTGGTCTCCGCTTTAGCAACTCATCGAAGCTCACCACAATCGTTACAGGAAATTTCAAAGACTTTTTCAGCTGCTCAGCTTTCGCCAGGTCAAGGTCGTACACTATTAGCTCGTCGCATACTACGAGTCTCCGCTCAATAGCCTCAGCCAGCACCGTACCAATGGCGCCGCAACCGATTACGCCAACTGTCTTCATTTCTTCGTTCCTTCTTCATACTCTGCGACGAAACGCACCGTGGGGAACTGGACAACATCCCTGCCGCTGCCCTCTTCAGGCAATACTACGAGGCTCTCAACCTTGCAGGCGCCGATGATGTCTGCTTTGCCGTCTTCGATGGCTTCGGCAGCAGAGTAGTCTCCAGCGTAAACGGTCAGCTTCTTCAGCGGCGTGTTCAGTGGCATGTGCTTCTCTGCTTTCTCGCGTCGGACTTCGCCGATTAAGGCGACAATTAGGTCTCCGCGTTTCTCAGCCCGTTCATCCACTGAGGCAGCGTTAAATTCTGGCCAAGGCGACACCTGCAAGCTCTTGTAGCCTTTGCTGTCAGCGTACATGGTCTGGTAGATTTCCTCAGTCAAATGCGGAGTCACAGGCGCCAAAAGCTGCAGAACGCGGTAAAGCACTTCGTAAAGCGTGCGCTGTGCAGCAACCTTAGCGGCTTCGCCATGCGCTTCATGCCTGTAAAGCCTGTCCTTCACCGCCTCCACATAAGCGTCGCAGAAGACATGCCACGTAAAGTTGCGGATGTCTTCCACGGCAATGTTGAATTGGCACTTCTCGAAGGCGTCAGTCACCTTCTTGGTGAGGTTTTCCGCTTTGCTGATGACCCACCTGTCCAAGGGCTGAAGCTCCACGTTCTTCGCTTTGCCAGGCTGGTAATCCGCCAAGAGCTTGCTTGTGAAGCCCGAAACGTTCCACAACTTAACCAGGAATCGTCTGCCATACTCCACGTCGGGTGCACGGAAAGGAATGTCCGAACCCGTGGCTCCGCCTCCAGCCGCCCACTGACGCGCGGCGTCCGCGCCGTTCTTGTTCAGCACTTCGGGCGCGGCAACGTAGTTCTTCAGCGACTTACTCATCTTCCTGCCGTCAGCGCCCAGCACCATGCCGTTGATGAGGCAGCTCTTGTACGGTTTCTCGTCAAACAGTGCCAAGTGCCTGACCATGAGGTAGTACGCCCAAGTTCGGATGATGTCGATGCCTGACGCATGAAGGTCAGCGGGGAAAAGCCTGTGCCAGTCCTTGCGGTCGGACCAGCCTGCGTGAACTGCGCACGTTATCGAGGAGTCCATCCACGTGTCGAAAACGTCGCGTTCACCGATGAACTCTTTGCCGCCGCATTTGGGGCACTTGTCTATGCGCGGGTTCTCCAGTTTCGGGTCAATCGGCACCCAATCAGGCTCAGCCAGAATCAGCTCGCCGCAGTTCTTGCAGTACCACACAGGAATCGGCGTAGCGAACAACCGCTGGCGGCTAATCACCCAGTCCCAGTCCAGCGACCGCGCCCAATCAATCAAGCGCGTCTTCATGTAATCCGGATACCACACAACCTCGTTAGCCGTTTTCTCCACCGCTTCGGATAGCGCACGGGTTTTCATGAACCACTGCTTCCGCTCAAGGATTTCAACATGCGCTTTGCAGCGGTCGCAAACGCCCACTTCCTGCATGAGTTTCTCAGTTTTCTCCAGCAACCCAGCCGCCGACAAGTCTGCAACTATGGCTGCGCGTGCTTGGTTTATGGTTAAACCAGCGTATTTGCCGCCGCTCTCAGTAATCCGCCCGTTCTCCGTCAGAAGCTGAATGACAGGAAGCTTGTGTTTCATGACTGTTTTCACGTCTTCCTTGTCGCCGTAAGTGCAAATTTGGACCACGCCAGTGCCGAAGCATGGGTCAACAGCTTCATCGCCGATGATGGTTACAGTTCGGTTGACGATGGGCACGGCGATTTTTTTGCCTATGTACTTGCTGAACCGCTCGTCCGATGGATTCACCTCCACCGCGACGCATGCGGGGATAAACTCAGGACGCGACGTAGCAATCAGCAAGAATTCGCTGCTGCCTTCCAACTGGAAACGGATGTAATGCAGCGTTCCCTCGCGCTTCTCATAATCCACTTCCGCGTCTGCAATAGCAGTCTCGCAACGAGGGCACCAGTTCACCGGATGCGTACCCTGATACATGAAGCCCTTCCGGTGCAAGAGAATAAAACTCAACTGTGTCCTGCGCCAGTAATCCGGGTCCATCGTGCGGTACTCCGTAGTCCAGTCGATGCTGCAACCCAGCTTCAAAATGCCCTCCTTCATCAACGCGATGTATTTCTCAACGGTTTCCATGCACCACCTGCGGAACTTGTCAGGCGGCACATCACGCTTGCGCACGTTATGCGCCTTCTCCACTTGGATCTCGATGCCTAAGCCGTGGCAGTCCCAGCCCTGCGGGAAAAGCACGTTGAAACCGCGCATCCGCTTGTACCGGGCAACCATGTCGAAGTAGGTCCAGTTTAACACGTTGCCCATGTGCAGCTCGCCCGACGGGTAAGGCGGCGGAGTATCAATGCTGAACGGAACACGCTTCATGTCGTTCCAGTCGTAACGGTATATTCCCAGTTCTTCCCATTTCTGCTGCCACTTCCGCTCGATTTCGGTGAAGTTGTATTCTTTCGGCAAAGGCTGCATGACTCAACAGTTCTCCGTTAGTTGACGGCTTTAGGAAAACTAAAATACAACCTAAAAACATATCCCCTAATAGGTCTCGGGGAGCTGGGAAATGACCCGGCTGAGAGGACAACTGAATTGTTGTCGACCCAATGAACCTGAACCAGATAATACTGGCGGAGGGAAAAACATGAACAATATAAGTGTTAAAGCACCTCAAACTAGAATTATAGCTGAAATGGTTATTTTCATCGCGCTCGCAAACGTTCTCTACTTGATAAGCAAATTCTACCTGCCTTTCCTACACTTACCTCAAGGCGGCAGCATAACTGTAGCCAGCATGGTTCCGATACTTTGGTTCGCATTAAGACGAGGACTCCGATGGGGCGTAGAAGCAGGCATCATATACGGCTTAGTCCATATGGTAATTTCAGGCGACATTTACTATCCAGCACAAATACTCCTCGATTATCCCCTTGCCTTTGGAGCCTTAGGCCTAGCAGGCGCATTCCAAAAAAAACCAGTCGCAGGTGTAGCCATTGGAATCTTCGGCAGATTCGTATGCCACTTCGTATCCGGAGCCTATTTCTTTGGGCAATTCGCTTGGGCAGGATGGAACGTCTTCGCTTATTCAGCGGTTTACAACGCGTCCTACCTTGTTCCAGAATTCATCATCGACGCATCCATAATCTTTACGCTGCTCAAAACTAACCTGCTGAAAATCTACATGTAAACTTTCAACAACCCTTTTTTCTTTTCTTCAACCGAAACCCACTAGAACAGAACAGATTAAGCGACTATTCTTTCAGGCGCGGTGTAGATGTTCATGCGTTTTCCACGAACAAACCCAACCAAAGTCAAATTCGCCGCCTCAGCCAAGACAATACCTGAACTCAGCGCAGCCGCAAGGGAAGCAACAATGGGCAAGCCAACTTTTGCTGCTTTGAAAGCCACATCGCCCGACATGCGCCCGCTCAAAGCCAAAAAACAATCACCAAACGCTACTCCCGCAAGCGCCGCCATGCCGATGACTTTGTCCACGGCGTTGTGCCTGCCAACGTCTTCCGCCAGCGCCACAGGCGAGCCGTCTGCCTTGTAGATGGCGGCTACATGCACGCCGCCTGTTTGCCTGAACACTTCAGCCTTAAAGTTAAGTTGGTTAACGCAGTTGAAAACCACTTGAGCTTTAACCGTTAGGCCTGATTCTACCCGCGGAGTTTTTCCCATGTACTGGTGAGGCGAACCGCTACCGCAGGCTGAAGTAATAACTCGCTGGTGAAGCCTTGAAAGCCTCACGCGGTCCTCAACGTTGACGCCGGGTTTCAGCTTGACGATGCAGCTGCTTTCGGCTTCTTTAAGGATAATTTCATCGATTTCCTCAACGGATTTCAGTACGCCTTCGGAAAGCAAATGCCCCACCGCCATTTCTTTCAGGTTTGCTGGCGAACACAATATGGTGGCCCAGTAGGTCGTGTTCACGAAAAGGTGCAAAGGCTTCTCTTCGGCAACGTAGTCAGCTATTTTCTGAGCCTTTCCAGTGGACAAGTCAAGCTTCGTTATGTCAACTTGCCGCACCACAGTCCAGTTCCCACCGTTATTTCTTTAGTTCGGACAACATGAAGTTCACGATTTCTTCAGCAATGTTGACTTTCGTCACCATCTGCAGGCCTTTCCAGCCGGGTTGACTGTTCACGTCACATATTTTGGGACCCCCAGGACCCTCAAGAATGTCCACGCCTGAGATTTTGCAGCCCACAGCTTTAGAGGCTTTGACTGCTAAGTCCTCAAACTCCTTGCTTAGCGTGATTGGCGTTGGCCTTGCGCCTTGGCTGTAATTGGTTTTCCACCCGTCAGCCACCCGTCGCATAGCTGCGACAACATGACCGTCGACGACGAAGGCGCGTATATCTGAGTGTCCATGAGGAACGAATTCCTGAATGTAAATGACTCCGTGCTGGAAAGTGATGGCTTTGAATACTGTTTGCGCAATCTCGGCGTCTACAAGTCTTGTTGCGCCTTGGCCTCTTGAACCGAAAATGGGTTTTACCACCACGTCGCCACCTAATTCAGCGAAAGCCTTCAGCGCTTCGTTGGCGCTTTCAGTTGCCACGGTGCGGGGCACGGGCACACCGTTATCTTCCAGTAGGGCGAGGATGTCGTATTTGTCGACGCAGTGTTCGATGGCTTCGGGAGGGTTTATGATGTAGAAGCCTTCGCGTTCAAGTTTGTAGAGCATGTCCATCCTGAAGACAAGTTCTTCTAGGCTGCCGCGTCCGATGGGGCGAATTATCAGAGCATCCAAGTCTTCCAGCAAATCTACATCGGCAACTTTGAAGTAGGGTTTACATCCTAGCTGCGCGATTAGCTTAGGAAAAGTGAAGCAGACATAGGGGATGCCGCGTTTGGTTAGTGCTTCTCTGACCTGGGTGCTGCTCCAGGCTTCCATGTTTCGTGTGGCTATTCCAATCTTCAAAGCGAATTCTTCCCTGCAATTAGTCTGTCAAAGATGCTACTGAACTGTCCTCTTAAAGTTTCCGCGAGAAGCAGAGTCTAAAACTTGTGTATGTAGGGTAGAAGTTCTTTGGCGTTTTCAAATTTCTCTGAAAGAGGCAAATCCAAGTAGGCACCGTGCGCGTTGAAGTATGGTGGTCCTTTCCGCGAGAACAGGGTCAAAACTTTGCCGTCATGGTTAATCTTGAAGCCTTCAGGGCAGGGTTCGTGCCCTCTTATCAGCAGCTTCACGTTCAGTTTTTTCAGTACTTCTTGGGTGATTGTTTTTCCGAAAAGGTTTCCCGCCCCGCGAGGCGAAGGATAAGCGCCTTGAGCAGTCTCATCAGGGTCGCTCCAAAGCAAATCTTCCAGAAAACTCTTCTCTGGATGCAGCGTGCCAGCCTGTGCTATTTCTTGTATGTTACGGATTTTTGAGGGCAAGCCGCCGTGAACCATCAAGTACCTTTCTTCCACGAGCACCGCGTTGTAGAGGCAGGCGAAGAGTTCTCGCAGTTTCGAGTAGGCAACTACCCATTTTTCCTTGAACCTCGCCTGAAGCTGATAGGGCAAGTCATGGGGAGAAGCTAAAAGGTCTGTTGGACCTTCGTGGTTTCCTCGTAGTAGGATGACTTGTTCGGGAAAAGCCAGTTTTAATCTCAAGACCGTGTAATACAACTCGGTTGAGTGCGCGCCTCTGTCGCCGTAGTCTCCGAGAAAAATCAATGCCGCATCTTTGTTCCGTTCTATTCTGTTTAGGAACTCGCTTTTTTCTAAAATTGTAAAGAGACTTGCTATGTCGCCGTGCAAATCACCGATTACCAGTGCCTCGCCGACTGGTTCAAGTTTAACCAGCCTGCCTGAAACTGTCAAATTCCCGAAATGCCCATCTTCGCTGCAAAGCACATCAATGGCGTTTTCAACCATTCGCACGAAATCTTCTGCTTGAGCGCTTTGGGATTCTTTAACGATTGAAGAAAGGTCCACTTCAGAGGGGACTCCTCAACTATTGGATTTGCACTTGTCTGCCTAAGAAGCTGAGTGTGTTTGCCTCGATTGTCTTCTTGTGGTTCCGGATTTTTTCCAGCAACTCTTTGTGCGAGTTCTCTTTGACGTTCTCGTCTCCTTCAAGATTGGCTCGTTTGCTTTGGAGTTTTTCCATTTGCTGCTGAAACAGTGCAAGACTCTGTTTCGCTTCTTCCATCTCCTGCGAAGCCAAGAGCTGCTTTTTCAGCGTGGAGACTTCGGTGCATTTGTTGTGAAAATTCGCAAGCGAATCTCGGTTGAGGATGTCAGCTAGGGCTTGTTCAGCTTTTCGCGCTTTATCCTGCTTCAGCTTCAGTTTGTCCTCGTTCATCAGACGCCCCAGTTTCTGCAAGATTTCCTTCAGCATTTGGCTGTCAGTTTCCTCGGTTAGCATGGCTTCAAACGGGTTTTCCATGTACTGTCCGAGCTTTTTCAGTTCGTCAGGCGTTAAGCCTGCGCCGCCGCCCGAAGTGGCGAGTGCCTGCATTTTTATGAAGGGTTTTTGCAGGTGCCGCAACGCATGTTTTAATTCGTTGTTCAGCGCTTCTGCTTCGGCTTCAAGGTGGCTTAGCTGTTCCAGAATGGCTCTGCCCTTCAGCCCGGCATTTTGCTGCTCCAGCGTCGCCATTTCTTTCTCGATTTGGAGGCGCTCATTTTTCAGGTTTTCTTTTTGCGCTTCTACATCGGACAATTGTTTTTCAAGGGTCCGCAACTCGATTATGAGAATGAATGTTTTTTCCAGTACCTTGGTTTTGACGTATTCTTTGGATACGAAATCATTGAGAGCGTTGGATGTCAT
>CAYGVV010000032.1:0-11731 GCA_964353395.1 uncultured Candidatus Bathyarchaeia archaeon
GAGTTTAGCCATGTCGGGCAGTTCCTTGTAGTACGTGCCTCTTGAGAACTTGCAAACTATGAAAGAGTCAATGAGCGCATAGGTGTCTTCCCCGTCTCTGACAAGTTTGCCTCTGCCCTTCTCAGCTTTCAAGCGGTCCACTTTGCCCTTCACATCGAAAGCGTAAGCGCCGTGCCTGTTGTGGTCTGCTCCGCGGAAAGAAACTGCAAAGCCTAACGCTGCCGTCTTGAGGCATCGCAGGTCGTAGCCTGTGACTTCTAAGCCTTTGATGTGCTGCGCCAGCTGTTCGGCGCCTTTGTCAATTTTGTCTCCAGCAACCTTCACTCCTTCTGCAAGTATGTCGCCTATGCCCTCGCGTTTGCCCATCTTTTCAAGCAGTTGCAGCAACGCATCGACACTGCCGAAGTGAGCGTCGATTCCGCCGAGGTCTTGATGGGTCAGTATGCCTTTTTCGTGGCAGTCCATGGTGAAGCCGACGATTACGCCTGCGCTTAGGGCGTCCATGCCGTAATAGTTGCAGAGGTCTACACCTTTTATGATAGCGTCAAGCCTGTCTATGCCACAGTAAGGTCCCATAGCCCACAGCATCTCGTACTCCATGCGGGTCATGGTTCCCTTGTATGGACCTTCGCGAACTACGACTTCGTGTTCGCAGCGCATGGGGCAGGAGCTGCAGGCGATTATTTTGGCGACGAATTTTTCGTTCATGACTTCGCCGCTTATCTTGTCGGCGTTTTCAAAGTGTGCGTTGTTATAATTTCGCGTAGGCATGCAGAACAGTGCGTTGTGGACCAAAACGTTTTCCACTGTGCCTAGTGTGCGGTATTTCTGGGTGGCGGGTCCCTTCATTCTTTCGTGGAACTCTTTTACCATATCCATGAATTCGTCGGGTTTCGCTGGAACTATGTCGCGTGTTCCGCGGACAGCTATGGCTTTGAGGTTCTTGGAACCCATAACTGCGCCTAAGCCGGTTCTTCCTGCGGCGCGTGTTTTCTCGTTTATTATGCAGGCTATTCGGCTGAGTTTCTCTCCAGCCAAGCCTATGGAGGCTACGCGTATGTAGTAGTCTCCGAGTTCGTCTTTTATGGCGTCCTCAGTCTCGGAGGGCGACTTGCCCATGAGGTGGGCAGCGTCTAGTAATTGCACTGAATCATCATCTATCCACAAGTAAACGGGCTTCTCCGACTTGCCTGTAACTATCACCACATCGTATCCTGCCCTTTTCATTTCGGCTCCGAATGTGCCGTGAGCTACTGCTTCGCCTACACCGTGGGTGGCAGGGGACTTTGAAACGAAAGCGTGCCCGTTTCCAGCTGTTGGAAACATCGTTCCCGAAATCGGGCCAAGCGCCAGAACAAGCGGGTTTTCTGGGCTGAACGGGTCAACGCCTGCTTGGGAGTTGGCCAGCCAATAGCGCATGCCTAAACCTATACCGCCAATGTACTTTCTAGCGTATTCCTCGTTCAGTTTTTCAACGCGAGTCTTCCCTGTGCTTAAGTCAACGTAGAGAACTCTTCCTGCGTAACCGTACAAACCTGTGTCCTCCATACGATTATGAAACTATTAGTCAGTTGAAAACTATATTAACTTAATGGGTAGCATGTAGGAAAGTCATGTTTAGACCTCCAAGCCTTTTTTGCGCCCAGATTGTGGAGCCATGGAGCGTTTTGTGCCTTAAAGAGAAAAGAAATATGAGAAACCCGCCGCCTCTAATTCATTAAGCGCCAAAGGAAAAAGAGGCACCGAGATGAAGGTTAAAGTCCACTATTTGGGCTTAGTGAAAAGCTACACGAACCGAAGCCAAGACGAACTGGAACTTGAAGAAGGCGCTCCGCTGTCGGAACTGTTGGATAAACTCGCTGGAAACTTTGGAAAGCCCTTCAACTCGGAAGTTTACGAGCCAGCCAAGAAAGAAGTGAAAGCCATGTTCATGGTTGTGGTTAACGGCGTTTTGATGGGTCAACTTAACGGTGCGGACACGAAACTAAAAGACGGCGACAACATCATCGTTATGCCGCTTATGACTGGTGGATAAATAACAAAAAAACTGAACAAGAAAGTCATAAAGAGAATTATCAACAGAAAGGCACAGAAAGAGTTAGAGGTGATGAGATGAAAGATTCAAGACTAAGAGTCGTATTTGCTGATAATGAGGGGAAAATATATCCAACAGATTTGGCTTCCAATCAAGATATATTTAAGGGTATTAAGAAACTTGTCGCCATTTTGGATAAGAGACTTTATGCGGGTGCCCCAGATTAAAACACTTTTATTTATTTCCTTCTTTTCCCGTGTGGAAAAAGCGTGAATTGGGCTCTTTTGAATTAAGTATCTCGGATTGGCAAACTACCGACTTTTTTCACTGAACAAACCATAAACCGACAACTTCACAACCTGTCGAAACACTACAAAATTAACTACTGCTAGGAAATGACTAATCTAGAATATCGCTGGCTCTCAATGTTGGTGGTCCATATAGAACAAATGCGGGCCATGTGGAAAAGTCCTCTTCCTTCCTTTTTTTCTCGGTTTCTTCGCGTGCCATGCGAACAGATTCCCCTATTGTTTTTCCATCTGAGAAGAAGTTGCGGTAAAATGCTGTAGAGAAATTAGTTGAATCATTATCCGCTATACTCCAGAAAGTGCCGATTAATGTTCGCCCACCATTGTTTGCCATTGCATGCGCCCAATCTTTCACTAGCCTACCAGAGGGCTTTTGGAGGCATGTTTCGCAAGCATTCATAAAAGAGAACTTAGGAGCCTTAACCTTGAACTTATGTAGCATTTCATCTACCTTTTGTGCAGATAGAAATTCACGTCCATTCAAGGAAATTTCGCCAATATTTTCATGTACGTTACCATGGCCAGAAAAGTGGAAAATGTCAAGTCCATTTTTGAGGTGCTTTTCTATTACGGATTTTTTGGCATTTCCCCCTACCAATAGAGGCAATACTTTTAGCTTATTTTTCTTGCCAAAATCCTCCAATTTTTCATGCACCCATTTGGCATCGTCTTGAGCGACATCCAAGCGTTTTGATTTAGACTTCTTGTAGTCAAGCCCTACTACTAAGGCTCTCCTTTCCTGAGGAACTTTTTTAGCGTTTAAATTATCGACGAATCCTTCCTTTCTTTGTACTTCCATCATACGCCCAATGTTCATTCTGCGGCAGAGAAAAAGAAGAGGGTCATTTTCATCAGCAAGTAGGGCTAACTCCCAAGGTATCTTAACCGTATGTTCGTCTAGACTAAGAGCCAAGTTCAGGCTTGCTTTCCCTTTGCGTTCTATCAAGTTAAAATGTGTTAAAATATCTTCAAGCACCAAGCCAACTTCCATTCCAAGGTCAGACACTGTCTCCAACAACGTCCCTGAAGTTTCTTTTCTTGCTGACGATATTACCTTATTTAAGTAAGTCGTGATGTTGCGAGCTGATTTCGGACTAAACGGAGAAGTAAAATCTTGTGCCGCCTTCGAGGGATAATCAGGTCTAGTCAAGCGGCACTCAAGCTTATTCTCATGCTTTCCAATAGTTAACTCAAAAGACGTGTTTCTAATAGCCAGGATAAATCCCCCAACAGTAATCAGCAAGCAATTTTTTCAACATATGCATTTAGCTTTTTGCTATTTACACGTGATTTGTGTTGAAAACCTGACTCTGCAGTCGCTTAAAGGGACGCGTTTAAGTAACTCCCGATTGAATTTTGAGACAACGCTGCTAATAGCTAAATGCAAACGAAAAATGTGATTCTTGTTACTAGCAAGGTTTGGGAAATGGAGAAAATTGTGGAGCGAATACAAAATGTTGGGCAATACTTATACGGGGTTACCGACTATCTCTTCTTGTTTCATTGGTGACATGGCGTTGTCTTTCGGCGAGTATGCGGGGAAGGTTCTAGACGCTTTCGGGTATGTTCGTTTGCGTTTTCTTCTAAGCCCGCTCCCTCAAGCTGGAAGGCTTTTACTTTTGATTTGCCTGGGGAATTATATTATGTTTTAGCGCCAGAAACCAAGCAACATCTTCAGGGTCTGTTAGGGGCACTGGATATTGCATCACCCGCCTTAAGATAGTTGATGAATCTTCTGGAGCACAAGACTTAAAATGCAATAGAGAAGATATGCAAAGTATTCATTCACTAGACCCACTGGGATAAGCATGGATGAAAATGGATTCAGGAAGTTTTTGGAAGAAAAGAAATTTAGAGGAAGTACCCCAAGGACTTATTTTGGAGGTGCAAGGCAGTTTGAAAAGTGGCTATTCAAAAACACAAGAAAAGAGAGCATTGAATATGCAGATGAAAGTGACATTAGAGGCTGGGTAGCACTAATTAAAAAGGAACATCCAACTGCACCCACAAACTCCATTCAAGGTCTTCGATTATACTATCAATTCAAGCGAGACCCAAAAGAGGAAATAGTGAAAAAAATACTTGGCGAAATACCTTCACCCCAGAGAACAGGACCATGTACAATTCGCTGGGCTGAGTTTGAGCGGATTATGTCGGAAGTTGAAACAAAACGTATCAGCTCTAAAAATCTTGTGTTTCTGAACCTTTTGTGGTCCGAAATGAAAACTGAGAAAATTCTGAAGCTGTATGTCTCGGACATCGATTTTGAAAAACGATTAATCAACAGTTCCACTGGCGAAACATTTGGGGCAACATGGAAAGCTTGGGGTGCTTTAGAAAAATACATTACGAAAGATAGAAGAGGAAAAATGGAGCCTTTGTTCAAAACAAAGCCTCGCAATAACCAAATAATAGCAAAGAAGTATTTGGGCATGTATGGACTAACTCCAAATAAAATTTGGAAATGTTGCAAATGTGACTTGGTTGATGCGGGAAGAACAACAAGATTCTTCTCTGAGCCAAACACAGCACCTCTTTCCAAGACAGGAAACAAGTATACAGAAGAATCAACAAGTTCAAAAGACCTTTTTGATAGACTCGTTGAAGAAATTACGAATTTTGGAAATAGGATGCATGAACGGATTAGTCAGGTTAAAAATGAAGAAGAGTTTAAGAGAATTCTTGAAGGATACTTACTCGCAACTTTTCCTGACGAATTAGTCACTCCAGAATTTCCCTTCAAAGGTTTTGGAAAGGCAGACTCGAAAATTGATTTCACAATTGGGAGAGACTCAAAGATTCCGATTGAGGTAAAGCTAGCAGAGAAAAAAATTAGTGAACACATAAGGGAAGGCTCTGGACAAGTTAACGAATTTCTAAAGTACTATGGATCGAGCAAAGGCATTCTTGCTATTGGGGATAAAGAACGTGATCCTGAAAGGCGAAAACACACAGGGATGCAAGATAATGTTTGCATCATTGTAATCTGAATTAAAAGATTGAGAAAACGTTCCTTATTGTCCCTAGTGTTCCCTTTGTTAAATCCACTTGTAACTCACCATTTCTTTGATTAGTGTTGTAAATTTTAGCATCTGAGTGCCATAAATCAGGTTGGGGAACAAGGGGACTTGGGAAATTGGGAACAACTTTGGGGAACACTAGGGAACCTTTCGCAACACGCCAATTATACAAGAAAAGGGAAAAACCTTTTGGGTTTACTTTGCAGACTTTTTCTCTTCGGCGGTTTGGAAGAGGTTCCTCACTGCTTTCTGCCGAGATTTCTGAGCAAGAACCTCTGCTGTGACAAACGTCAAGGCTTCTTCAGGGCACCATTTGACGCATTGCGGTTCGCCCTCTGCGTGGTCGGTGCAGCTGTTGCAGGTAAACACCACTTTCTTTTCTGGGTGCATGTTCATGGCTCCGAACTGGCACGCGGCGATGCACCATCCGCAACCGTTGCACGCTGATTCATCAACTCTGATTATGCCACTGTTATCCTCTTGTGTTAGCGCGTCTCTGGGGCAAGCGGCAACGCATGCTGGGGCTTCGCAGTGCCTACAGGTAATAGCCAGATTGATCAATGGTCCCATGCGCATGGCGCGTATTCTTGACTTCGTTGGGTTGAAGGTTTTCTCGTTCACCATTGAGCAAGCGTATTCACAGACTATGCAGCCGATGCATTTCTCAGGGTCGGCGGTGACGAATTTTCTGTCTTGAGGTCGCACCATCTTAAGCCACTCCTTGAACTATGCTGGCGTAGTTGCCAAGCCCAAGCCCGTTGAGTTGCTCCACCGTGGGAACACCGTCAGGTGTCCACCCGCGAGCGGCGTAGTAGTCATCTAAGCCGACGTTGAATTCCTCGTCGTTGACGCAGGCGCCCTTCGCAGGTCCTTCCTCTGGTACGGGTACGTTCTTTATCTTCCATGGCACGGTGTCGTATTTGCGGGTGCCTTTGCCTTCGCGGATGTTGAACAGCCTTGCGAGGTTTTCGATTCTGTCGCCGGCCTGAGCCATCTCTTCCACAGTCATGGGTATGCCAGTAGCCAACGTGTAATAGTTCGCCAAATCCTTCCAGCCGTCGTAGTACGTGCCTCGGCTGAACTTGCAGACGATGAGCGAGTCTATAATGTTGTACATCTTGCTCTCGTCAACAATCATCTTGCCGCGTCCTTTCTCAATCTTGAAGCGGTTCACCTTGCCCTTCACGTCAGGCGAGTAAGCGCCGTTTCTCAGGTGACAGGCACCGCGGAAAGAAACACTGAAGCCTAAAGCGGCAGTCTTCAGAGTTCGCAGGTCGTATCCTGGAAGCTCTAAGCCTTTGATGTGGCAAGCGTACTTGTAGGCGTCTCCGCCGATTAATTCAGCAGCTTTGGCAACACCTTCAGCGAGGATATTGCCTAGCCAACCTTCGCGTTTTCCTATTTTGTGGATTATTGCGATTAATGCTTCGGCGTTTCCGAATCGGAGGTCTATGCCGTCGGTCTGTTCCTTGGTGATTACGCCGTGTTCGTAGCAGTCCATGGCGAACGCGACGACGACGCCGATGGAAATGCCGTCCATGCCGTACTCGTTCACGATGCGCATCGCTTCGATTACAGCGTCTAAGCGGTCAACTCCGCACAGTGGACCCATGCTCCAGAGGCACTCGAACTCCAACCGTGAAGTTGAGCCTTTGTAGGGTCCTTCTGGGACGACGGCGATGTGGTCACAGCGCATGCCGCACGTGGCGCAGCCCACAATCTTCTTCACGAAGTGCTCGTTCAAGTATTCGCCGCTGACTTTGTCGGCTCCTTCGAACTGGGCGTTCGTCCAGTTCCTCGTCGCCAATGCGGAGAGCGAGTTCAAAACGAGAACGTTCTCGGGCGTGCCCAAGGTCTTGTATTTCTTGGTGGCTGGACCCTTCATGCGTTCATGGATAAGTTTGACGAATTCTTTGAAGCCATCCAAGTTCGCGACGTTGACGTCTTTGGTTCCGCGGACCGCGACAGCCTTCAGGTTTTTGCTGCCCATGACAGCGCCTAAGCCTGTGCGTCCGATGGCTCGGAACTCGTCGTTTATGATGGCTGCGAAGCGGCAGAGTTTTTCTCCTGCCTCGCCGATGGCTGAGACGCGGATGTAGAAGTCGCCGAGTTCCTTGCGAATCTCGTTGTCGGTTTCGCCGGGTGATTTGTATTTCATGTGCTCGGCGGGCATGATTTGGACTTTGTCATCGTCAATCCACAGGTATGACAGTTTTTCAGCTTTGCCCGTGATTATTACCGCGTCGTATCCTGCTCTTTTCAGGTCAGGACCGAAGAAACCGTGCGCCTTGGCTTCGCCTACTCCGCCCGTGGCGGGTGACTTGGACACGACGGCGTAGCCGTTTCCAGCCGTTGGACCCATGGTGCCGCTGAGCGGACCAGTGCAGTAGATGAGTGGGTTGTCTGGGCTGAACGGGTCTGTTCCAGGTGTGGAGTTGTCCATTAATAAGCGGATGCCGAGGCCTATGCCTCCGATGTATTGTTTTGCCATTTCCTCGGTTAATGGTTCGGTGCTGATTTGTCCTGTGGATAAGTTGACGCGGAGAATTTTTCCGGCGTAAGAGTACATTTGGTTTTTTCCCCTCTATACGTGATGGTTTAGTATTAGGCTGTTGAATGGGATATAAATCTAGTGGATTTTGATGGGGAAAAGCCATGTTAAACCTGCAAAGTTAAGCGGAGAAGAAACGATAGGTTTCTGTGTGCATATCGGCTGCTTTTTCGCATTCAATTCCCAAAAAGGCACAACACAAGCCTTCAGGGGAGAACGCTTAAAAGAGTTTTGACAACCCGCTCCGCCGACGAGGCAACTTCAGGCGTCAAGCCTTCGCCGAACTCCACATTCTTAGGCTCAATGAGCAGAAGGGCGATTTTCGTTTTTGTCAGTTGGCTGATGTAGTCGCAGAACACCCGAATAGGCAGCGTATGCGTAGAGATAGAAGGAATATTCGTGACCTTCTCTGCATCGTACACGCGAACTCCTCCGGGCGCAAGTCCCAGCACCGCAGCATCTATCAACAGCACGTGTGAAGGCTTAAGCTCCACGATTTCATCCATGAAGCTTTCAGGCACGGTTTCGCACTCGATCAGGTGTACTTTCCGCGAGACTTTGCCCTGCAGGTCTTCAACTATTTTTACTCCGACGTAGTCGTCGAAGCGTATGGCGTTGCCGATGCCAGCCACTACAACTCTGTCTGCGCCTGAAAGCCAATCACTGAGTTCCCTTTCAATATCGTGTTTTTCACGGGTCAAGGTAAACGCCTAAACGAGAAATAGAACAAAGAAAGAAGAAAAGGTTTAGGGTTGAGCTTTTAGCGCTGCAGCGTCTGGACGAGTTGCTTGTTGCTGTCGTAGACGCTCACTTTCATCGGCATCTGCCCGATTGCGAAGTGGGTTGCGCATCCGAAGCAGGGGTCGTAGGCTCTGAAAGCCATCTCGACTTTGTTGAGGATGCATTGGTCGAATTTGCCGCCGTGAATTAAGCCTTTGGCTGCATCGCGGATGCTCATGCATATGGCGGGGTAGTTGTTGGTTGTGGCAACGATCATGTTCACGTCTTTGACCATGGCGTCTTTGTCCAACGTGTAGTGATGGAACAGCGTTCCGCGTGCAGCTTCGACGACGCCTACGCCTTCGCCTGGCGCGCCTGGCTTGTTGCGCACGTTTGTGCTTGTGATTTCGGGGTCTTTGACGAGTTCCATTGCGCGTTCCGTAGCGTAAAGCAGCTCGATCAGTCTTGCCCAGTGGAACGCGAGTGTGCCGTGGACTGGTTTGCCGCCGAGGGTTTTGTACATGACTTCGTACTCTGCCTGCGCCAGCGGCGTAGCCATGCCGTCAGAAGCGTTCAGTCTCCCAAGTGGACCAACGCGGTAGACCCCACTGTCAGCGCCATAGGCTAAGCCTTTCCAGCCGACCTTCTTCAAGTAGGGGAACTTGCTGTAAGTCCATTCTTCAACGTGTTCGCCTATGTGGGTAAGGTAGTCTTTGCCTTCAAACTTGAGGAATTCTTTGCCAGATGGGTCAACCACGCGGATTTTTCCGTCGTAAAAGTTAACCTTGTTCTTGGCGTCAACCATGCCCATGTAATAGGTCTTCATGGTATACGCGTCGCTCTTTATCATGTTAACGTACTTGGGGTTGCCTAAGACGAGGTCGTGGAAAATCTTCAGAGTTAACTGAGCGAATTTCACTGAAGAAGCAGCCATGTCTTCGATTGCTTTGCGGTTCTCTTCACTCAGTGGCTTGCTGATACCGCCTGGGAGTCCGCTGACTGGATGAGTGGCTTTTCCGCCGATAATCTCAGTTATCTTCTGTCCGTAAGCGCGGTGCTTGATTACTTCTTTAGCTACGTCCATGCCTGCCTTCTCGATAACTCCGAGTATGTTGCGCTTCTCCGCTGGCGCATCTGGTCCGACGATGAAATCTGGACCGCCCAAGAAATAGAAGTGCAGCGTATGGTCGTATATGTAGTACCCTACGTACTGGAGCTCGCGAAGTTTCTTAGCCGCAGATGGCGGTTCAACATTGAACGCTTGGTCAAGCGCTTTAACTGCTGCATAATGATGCGCGACTGGACACACTCCGCAGATCCTCGTAGTAAGAAGGGGCATAAGTTCCGCGCGGCGTCCGATGCAGAACTTCTCGAAGCCGCGCAATTCAGGGATTTTGAGGTAAGCGTTTTCAACTTCTCCAGCGTCGTTGAGGAATATGGATACGTTTCCGTGGCCTTCAAGTCGCGTGATTGGGTCAATGACTATTTCTTTCATTTTTTCATCACCTTTCGCTTAAGAATCGAAGCAGGCAAGCTGTACATGTAGAAGGTGCCCACTGGATCTTTGATTTGAGCCATAAGCTTCGCAACATCGTCATCCGTGTACTGGCCAGGTTCCTTGTCCAAGCCAAGTATGGAGGCTAACGCGGTTATCATGCCTGCGCCTACCTCTGGCTGGTTTGGAGCAGCTCCTCCGCATCCAGTGCAGGGCATGTCAACAGTGAGGCATTGTGCGCCGCATCCGCTGCGAGTGGCTAATCCCATGCAGATTATTCCCTGCTCCATCAAGCATTTTTCTGGCTCAGGAGTCTTCTCGTGAACGCGGTATATCTTGTTGATTTTCTTGTTCTGTCTTGTTCGGGGGCACTCGTCGCAAACCGCTTTGGCGGGTGCAAGAACTGAGCCTTTCGGTGGCAGTTCGCCTTTCGCTATGGCGTCCACAGCGTTGCTGATGAGCTTAACTGGGGGTGGGCAACCAGGAAGGTAATAGTCCACGTCAACAGTCTGCGCGAGGGTTTTAACGGTGTCGTAGAACTCTGGAATCTTCAAAACGCCCTCTTTTACCGCGGTCTTGACCTGCGGTTTCACGCCTTTCGGATTCACGTTTGACTTGTCTTTTATGTAGACCTGCTCGAAAACTTCGCTGCGGTCGTTAAGATTCGCCAAGCCAGGCACACAGCCCTCATGAGCGCAGGAACCGAAAGCAACGAGAGTTTTGGATTTCTGCCGCAGAACCTTTGCCATGTGCTCCTGCTCCGAGTTTCGGATAGACCCGTTGAAGAACGTGATGTCTATGTGCTTGTCAGGCATCGCTTCCACGTCCTTGTACTTCACGTCTAAGGCTACGGGCCAGAACACTATGTCTGCGATTTTGACTACGTCAAGGATTTTCTCGTTGATGTCTAGCACGGCTATTTCGCAGCCGCCGCAACTTGCCGCCCAGTAAAAGGCTATTTTCAGCTTGTTTGGACTCATTTTTTATTTTGCACCTTCGGTTACTTGTTTTATTATTTTTGAAGTGCTAACTCTGAGTTCGTTGAAAGCGAGTTCTTCAGGCGTCATGCCTATGGCTAAACCGAGTAGTTGTGGATAATGCAGAATGGGAATGCCATAGACTTCGTTAAACATTTTTTCTATGCGCAGTTCGTTGGTGTCGTACATTATGTGGCAGAACGGGCAGATTGTTATTAAAGCTTGTGCGTCCACCATTTTAACGTGGTTCAGCTTGTCCCTGGCGAGCTGTAAGGCGACTTTGTCGCTTACGCCGACGCTTGGCGCGCCGCAGCACTCGGTCTCGTCCATGTAATCTAAGCAAGTGGCGCCTGTCGCCTCGATAAGGGTCTTGAGTGTTTTCGGGTCTTCGGGGTCGTCGAAGCCGATGTACTCTTTGGGTCTTAGTATGTGGCAGCCGTTGTGCTCCGCCACTTTCAGCATGGTCAGTGGCTTAACAACGTTGCTTTTTATTTTGTCTAAGCCCACATCCTCAATCAACACTTGCATCAGGTGCTTCGTTGTGATTGTCCCCTTGAACTCTAAGCCTGATTCTTTCAGGTGACCGTTAATTTGTTCGCGTAACGCGCTGTCGGCGTTAAGAATC
>CAYGVV010000033.1:0-11669 GCA_964353395.1 uncultured Candidatus Bathyarchaeia archaeon
CGGGGTCTATAGAGCCCAAGTCTACAAGCCTAGACCAAGCTAGCCGACAGCCCCTTGCAGAGGATAGCAGAGAACATAATTTCGGTTGAATCATAAAAACCTTAGCCAAACTTTGCCTTGCTGAAGTTACCGCCAAGTTACTTGCGAGAACTGGCAAAAACTGGAAAAGCTGCACAAAAAAAGATCCGTTTCTAAATCCACTTGGTTGACAAGTAGTGAACAGGAGGTTCTACTTTTATTTCACGCTTTAAAGGGGGCTATAGTCTTCTCCGAGCACTAGAGCTGGAATCTTTGAAACCAGAATCTGCCGAAACTGACCTTTCCAGACCTTTCCGCGACTTTTTGAGCCTTTTCAAGCCGCGGGAAAAACCCAAACCACAACCCAAATTGGAAAACGAAACCAAATCACAAACCATTCAGCGATAGAGGGGGTATAGAAGAAAAATCACACAACAGTTCCCCAAACAGCCAGCCATCCAGATTTCTGTGCGTAAGTTCAGCGACATGCAAGTGCTTTTCTTCATTAAAAGCGCTATTCACAATTTGACCCACCTTGACCCAAGAAACCGTAACCAAACAAAACATCGCAGACCTTTCAATACGCGAAGAACCCAAGAAAAAACAGGTCACCATCCAAGAACTCGTTGAATCACTCAAAAGCGTGGCAGACGACATCGGCCAAATAACCGAACTATCCTCGGAAGAAAAACTTCTGGTGGCACAGTTCTTCAAATCACTTCTTAAACTCATGCAGCCACTAACTTCAGCCATGACAGTTTCATTATCCGCTCTCCCCACCGAACCTGGACTTCTCACAGAAGCACATGTTGATCCGACAGGACACTTGGCGCTGATGTACCGTGATGGGCACATGGAGCTTAAAAGCCTTGACGACGAGAGAAACCGCGACCTCATGATCGCCGTTGTTGAAGATGTCATGCCGAAGTTCAAAAGCCTAACAAACGCACAGAAACGCAAAATAGAAAACAGAATAAAATTCTTAACCGCCGTAACTAAAGAGCTTCAGAAAATCTCAGAAACACTCACCGCAGTCATGCCCGAACAACAACAATAACCAGCATGCAACCGCACCAGCAGCATCAACCTCAGCAACTGCCCACAGATAACTATTCAGAATCCGCTTTAGATTTACTTAACACACTTACATTTACACAATCGTGTATCTTAATGCACAAGATTCTTATATTCTGAATCCGACCATAAAGCAACTTGAACAAGAGGAACAAAAACATGGGAACAGTTATGGTAGTAGACGACGCATCATTCATGAGAGCCGTACTCAAAAGAATAATTCTGCAATCAGGCCACGAAGTCATCGCAGAAGCAGCCAACGGCGACGAAGCCATTGCCCAATTCCAACAAGCAAAACCCGACCTAGTGCTCATGGACATCGTAATGCCACCAGGACCTAAAGCCAAAGACGGCATCGAAGCGCTCAAACAAATAGTCTCCGCTAGCCCAACAGCAAAAGTCGTTATGTGCAGCTCCATGGGTCAACAAGCGCTAATAGCCGAAGCTCTAAAGTCAGGCGCCAAAGACTTCGTCGTCAAACCATTCCAACCTCAGAAAGTCATGGAAGTATTATCCAAGTACTGCTGAGGCATCACCGTTGCTAATCATCCCGTTCAGGCTACAGCCTAGAAAAACAGCGACATCAGCCATTCTGAATAACATCAACGAACTACTAAAACTTAACATATCCCTTAACACAACGACGCAAATTGAGACAACACAATTTACAACAGAGACGCAAGCAAACCCAACGCTGGAAGAGGTTCGAGTGAACATGGCGGAAATGAAAGCAGAAAACAAGCCAATAGAGTTAGTGGCAAGTGTCGGATCGTGCGTGGCAATCTGCCTACACGATGCAGCAAACAATTGTGGGGGGTTGGCTCATATAATGCTTCCAAACTCCTCCATCGCACCACTAGAACCTCTTCCAGCCAAGTTTGCTGACACCGCCGTCCCTGCCCTCGCCAAAGCAGTTCGAAAATTCAGCGCGGAATGCGGCGAGCCTCGGATTGATTAGAACCCTGCCGGTTCTTGGAAATTTCTCTTTATTTCTTCTTTAACTCCCTTCGTTTTCGCTCTCTGCAGAGCCCAAATAGTTCGAATCACGCAATATTGCATTATCTGGAAGCTTACTTAATTTGCCTCGCTGAGTCTTCGTTTATGCGAAGCGAGGCTGGTTACTGTGTCGGGTCAAAGTGAAGTTAAGTCCGAGAACGCGTGGAACGTCATCCTCAGCTACGGAGAAGACGTGTACTTCGTCAATAAAGTCAACGTCCAAATCCATGAAGGCGCAGAGAAGCTTAAGGCTGTTTTCCACGCAAGAAGAATCGCAGACAACCAACCTCAGGACCTCAACGTTGAAATCGCTCAGGCAGTCTACGATATGCTTGTAGAGTACGCGAAGCTTGACAAGCTTGACCTGATACTAGTGTTGCATATCGAAGGCGACGACGCGAAATGGTGCCTCATGAGCGAAAACTGGCTGAAAAACCAAACAGGCAACAACAGCAAAACACAATACATAGTCTAGATGCAAACGCCCGCACTTTTAGCAAGTGAACACTGATTCAAAGCAGGTTTCATCGATTCTGTTAACTCTTAGGGTGATGAATGTTCATGTTTAACATTCGCCAGCCAAGCTCTGGTTCTCTCTGCGTTTGTATCCTTTATATAAGGGGGCTATAGAAGAAAATTCGCAACAGAGCCACAGCCACCAAGCTTATTTTTCAACCCTGTTTCTGCAACGCATCAAAAGGTTCTTTAAAACTGCTTCAGCATAGTATTATCCAGTGAGGAATCAGAATATGCCAGTTGAAAAGATTCCTGAAAGGAACAGCATTCTCTTTGTGTGGCTCAACAGCTACTCAGGAGTGCTCATAAAAACCCCATCAAAAACGCTGCTCATAGACCCAGTGGATATACGTGCTCGCAGTTTTCCGCAGGTAGATGCCACATTAATAACTCATGAACACTACGACCATTTAGACCAACGTTTAATCGCTGAAATCCAAAAAACCACAGACTGCACCGTGATAGCAGACCCAACATCCGCGAAATCATTACGAGCCAACATCCCCACCGCAAAACTGGTGGAAACCCACACAGGCAACGAAACAAAAATCGACAACATCACCGTAAAAGCAGAAAAATGCCGACACCCAGCAGCATCACCCATAACGTACATCATAACAAGCGAAGACGGATTGAAAATCTTCCACACAGCCGACAGCTCACCCTTCCCAGAAATGGCAACCATCGGCCAAACAGAACAATTGGACGTTGTATTCTGCACCGTCGGCATTGCGCAAGGCGCTTCGCCTGAAACAGGAGCAGAAATCGCTTGGCTAACAAAACCTAAAGTAGCTGTTCCCTATCACACTAATTCAGCAGCGAGCCAGAAAAAATTCGCGGAGATTCTTCGGAAAGAACTGCCGAAAACGGCATGCGTCGTTCCGGAGCTAAACAAGATTTACCAGATTTCGAAGGGGAAATGAAAAGTTGACTGAACCGAAGAAGGTGGAAATGGCCAAAATCCTCACGAAAATAGACGCCTTAAAATTCGGATTATTTAAACTGTCAAGCGGCAAAGTAAGCCCATACTACATAGACCTCAGGATAGTGCCAAGTTTCCCAGATGCCTTCAGAGACATCTGCGACTTCTACGCAGAACAAATAACCACACATATAGGGCTTAAGAACTTTGACCGCATAGCTGGAGTTCCCATCGCAGGCATACCCTTCGCATCCCAAATCGCATACAACCTGAAAAAACCATTCCTCTACGTTCGCAAAGTCGTCCGACAGCACGGAAGAGAAAGACGCGTCGAAGGCATCCTCGTGTCCGGAGACCGCGTGTTACTCGTTGATGACTTGGTCACTACTGGCTTGACATTGAAGAAAGCAGCAGATGCAGTGCGCGCAGAAGGAGGAGTTGTAACCGAAGCCGTTGCGTTTTTGGACAGGGAAGAAGGCGGAAAAGAGAAGCTTGCGCAGAACGCGATTAAGCTTCATGCGCTGCTTAAGATCAGTGAGATTGCGAACACACTATATGAGCTGGGTGCTGTGGACGAGGAAAGCCTGAAAACCATACTGAAACAAATCAAGAAACGCTAAGAACAGGAAAAAACCTGAGAATCTCATTTCAGCAACTATTAGTCATAGAAGATTAGGTTTTTCTCTTCCAGCAGTGCGTGCAATTCGTCAACTGCGTCGTAAACGTCTCCTTCTTTCTTGGCGCCAGTGCAAACAAGTTTTCCGCTAGCAAACAGAAGAATCACCACTTTCGGAATTTCCATGCGGTAGATTAAGCCAGGGAACTGTTCAGGCTCATACATGGTTCTGCCAAGCGTGTACGCAGCTTTTTCAAGGTCAATCATGCCTCCTAAGCTTGCGGAAGCCACAATATTCTGTATCTTCAATTCGGGTTTGCTGATGATTATTATTCCGCCTTTCTTGAGTTCCTTAACGACTTTCATGACTGCTCTGCGGGCTTCTTTTTCGCTTTTGGCGCCTGTGCACACCATTTTTCCCGAACTAAAAATCAACGTAGCCGTTTTTGGTCTTTTCAGCCTGAATACAAGTCCAGGGAACTGTTCAGGACGGTATTCTACACCTGGATACCCTTTCACTACAGCGTTGAGGTCCACTTTCTGGTTTAGCGTGGCGGAAGCAACTACGTTTTCAATGCTTATTATGGCTTTAACTTTTGGCATGGAACCCCTCTTCTAGGCTGAATACCTTTTATTAAATAGACTTTCTTTATAAATACATCTGCGTTTGTTCTGCAGTTGTTTTCTGTTCAACAATTGGTTTCTTTCGCCGTAGCAGCGGCACGACGAACTCGATGATTACGAGTAGTATTATGAGAGTTGCGATTAAGGGTATGCCTATGAGGGAACTGTTTGAGCCTAGGACGTCTTTCATGAATATGGCGATGTATCCAACCCAGGGTATCCGCATAACTACTTTGCCAAGCACTAGGTCTTGGGAGACAGCACCGTTGTAGGTTGCATTTGGGTTGTTTGGGTCGTACCAGTGATCGTAGTAAGCAGGATCAGGCACAGTTGGCCACGTGTACAGTGGGTTTCCGTCTCCTTTGGTGAAGAAGTACAGTTTGCTACCAATTGTTACATTGTTCACTATTCTGTGCACAATGTAATCGCCAGGTTCGCCTCCTGGCCTTTGAAAGACGATTATATCGCTGTCGGGGTAGTTCACGTTGAGGTCCTGGGGATTTACGCCTTGGATGATTATTATGTCTCCTCTGTGGAGGGTTCGTTCGAACGGGTGGTTTACGGAGAGCCAACCGTCACATGCGCCGTCATAGGGAATGCACATGCTGCCACTTACCACCGCCAGTGCAGGTGGGATTGTAGTGTTCAGCGCCAATTGTGAGCCGTACCAGAACCCGAAAACTATTAGCACGATCAAGGCAACGACAATGATTGTTTGGAAGTACTCGTTTTTCCAGAGTTTTTTGATGTTGGCGGTCAAGTTTTGCCTTCCGTTCAGCTGATGAAGTTCTTTTATTTCATGTAGGGTTTGCTGTTTTAATACTTACCGCTAGATTGGAGCTATCAGGAAAAAAGGAAAAATGAGGGGAAGTGAAGGGTGAGCGTGAGTTTTGTGTGTTGTTGTAGTTGTTGTGTGTTTAGATTTTCTTTTTGCTTAGCACTTCGCGGAAGGTGGCGTGGCATTTGGGGCATTCGAAGAGGCCGATTTCAAGCTGCATTCGTTTGCCTTGTTTGTCGGGTCTTCCGGCCATTTTCCAAGTTTTCTTTGCCTTGGAGACGTCGGTTCCGCATTTTGGACATTTACCCATTTAGTTTCCTCCGTAATGTTACGTATTCATGGTTTCTTATGATGGTAGATAAATAACTTGCTATTACGTTCGCATAGAAAACTCATTTATGAACGTCAAGATTAGACACATTCTTGTATAAGACCATTGAAACTCGGCTGAAACTGCTAAACATGCCGTAAACAAAATACGCGCAAAACCTCAAACCGTTCCTGCATTCCACGCCAAAACCGAGATTGCTACATGAGTATAAAGCAGGTTTTGATGCGTTGACTCTAGTGCTCGGAAAAGACTATACCCCCTTATATAAAGGCAGGAAAGTGAGTTAGCTTTTCTTCGAATTTGTTGGTGTTGCTTTGTGTGTGCTTGTTTAGGTTGTTCTGTTTCTTTCGTTTGGCATGAGTGCTTGGTTTTTGTGGAGGAAACAATAGCCTCGAGGAAATCAATAGACAGAGCCATTGGGCTTGATTAACGCGGGCTACTTGCTCGGAAAAGACTATAGCCTCATTATGTAAAGTATTTATAGGTTGAATTGTGCTGTGGACCAGAGATTGGCTGCTGCGAGTAGGACCCTGAATAGATTACTGCGCCTTAAAACTACAGTTATGTCTTTACTTCTTCGAGTTTTGTGCAATTTAAAATTCTTTCTGCCATCATGTTTTGATGCTCTCTTTCTGGCTCCATGTTTTCTTTTTTGTAGTCTTTTGTTGATGCGGCAGTTGGTTTCAATTTGGACTGCAAGTTGAGATTCCCTGCGTCCCCTCTTTTGAATCGGTACGGATTCTACAGGTTTATGGTGGTGTGTCGTACTGTGTTTTGTAGATCCATTTTTTGGTGGCTAGGTCATATTCCCAAGCTTTAAGTCCTTTCTTAAAGTGCTTCCTGATGCGGTTCAGGGTGTACCCGTCGAGTTTTTCGCTTGCTTCCAGCTGTTTTGCCATGGGAAAAGGTTCGCAGTAGGAGACTCCGACTTTCCTGTAGGCAAAAACCTTGCACCTGTTAGAAATGGCTCCTGCCACTATGGGAAAAGACCTGCATATAAGAGGTCGGTCAACGTATTTTTGGCATTCGTTTTTCTGGTTTATGTAAGGGCAAACGCCAACGTTCAACTGGTACAGGACCACTGTTTTCGGCTCAACCAGCCCAACGGCGAGTTTTGGCGAAATGACTTCTGGTGGAAACAAGTTTGCTTCTTTCTCAGAGAGAGGCGGCCCTCTTGTGACGCCGTCGGTGGTTTGCAGGAGTTTTCTGCAGCATGCTCCACACTTTAAGCATTCAAAGTCGCTTGTTTCGCCCACTGTTTTCTGCACTTCCTACGTTTAATGACCGCATTTTGGATTTTTAAACCCTACTTAAGCGAAGTCTGTTCTTAATCAAGATTACAAGTTCATATAGGTTATATTAGTACATCATAAAGAATAGTGTTGAGGAAAAGTATATGGACAAACAACCCAGAATCCTCGTCATCGACGACGACGAAAACATCAGAAAAGTGCTAGCAGTAATTCTGCGAGACCAAGGCTACGGCGTAGACACGGCATCAACAGGCAGCGAGGCTGTAAAAAAAACCCAGAAAAACCACTACGATCTCATGCTAATAGACATCAGGCTTCCAGACATGGAAGGAACAGAACTCCTCACCAAAGTCCGCGACACCACGCCAAAAATCCGAAAAGTCATGGTCACAGGCTACCCCACGCTCCAGAACGCCGTGGCAGCCGTGAACAAGGGCGCCGACGCCTACATCATGAAGCCCTTCGATGTGGAAAAGATGCTCGGCACCATCAAGGAACAGTTAGATAAACAGAAGGAGGAGCGCAAGTTCAGCGAAGAACGCGTTGCCGAATTCATCGAAACCCGCATCAAAGAAATGGACTTAGAAGAACCTAAAACCGCGAAACACCGCTAAACCACTGGGGCACATAAACGTTTTTCCGACGCGTCGTGTTACGCTGCGCCCTGCAAGTTCCCAAAGCGATTCCCGCAAATTCTTTCAGGACCAACGCTGAAAACTCCCATGTCGGACTACCATACCTGAGCCCCGAACAGTCAGAGTCTCCATAAACATACAAGGTCTTGTCGCCGTACTCGTATCTTGCCTGCTTTTCCTCGCCATACCTCGGCTCAGCCAAAATCTTAAAGGGCCAAATCTTGCACGCGTCAGGTTTCATCTGTTGAAGCCCACACAGGTACCTGTCAGCGTAGTGGCAGAGGAACGCGCACGAACCATCGTTCACTCTTTTTAGGAACAGTTTGTCTAAGCCAGCCACAGTGGTCTCCACACCGAAGGTTTTAACGATGTTGAGCCACTCCGGAAACTTCAGTACCACACTGTAGCATTTGCAGCAACAACCACACCCGGTACATTTCCAATTCGCGATCTGTTGCCAAGGAACAAACTGCATCATACGCATATTAAAAAACACAGCAACTACACGTTAAAAACTCTTTTCCATAAAGAAACAACTATTACTTCTTGTAAAGGTAAAGCGTGTGTGACGGATAACCCAATGATGGATTCTCAACGAAGTTCTCCACCTTCACAGGCTTCCAACCCACAATCTCATAATCATGCGAAACCACACGCACGCCCTGCTTTAACTCTGCCTCCATCTTTGGCTTAACCTTCTCGTTCGCGCTTGTAGTCAAATACAGGAAGACAACGTCTGCAGCGGTTAAATCCACCTTGAACATATCCCCGTTCACGATGGTTACTCTGTCACCGAGCCCGTTGTCGTGGATGACGCCCATCGCACGCTTAGCCAAGTCCTCCCGCATCTCGACGCCCACCGCTCGGGCGCCGAAAGTCTTCGCAGCCATTATAACTGTTCTGCCGTCTCCCGCGCCCAAGTCAAAGAAAACCTCGCCCGGTTTCAGCTCGGCCAACTCAAGCATGTGCTGGATAACTGGAAGGGGACTTGGAACGAAAGGTGCAATGTACAGTTACATGAGCCTCCGTGTCTGTTTACACCGTTGATATTCTATAAAGATTTTGCGCACGCTTCCTTAAGCCACATACGCGTCTTTCTTCGAAGTCGGCCTCTTTGCTTCGCCGCATTTCACGCAGCTCTGAGCGCAGAGCTCCAGATACTTCTCTTCCTCGTCTGAGCCCAATGCAGCCGTGGCTTTCAGGCAGAGCGCGCTGGGTTCGTTGCAGCCTTCTTCCTTGCAGAGGTTCGAGATGTACTTGCAGATGTCCTGCACGTCCTTCGGCTCTAAAACGGCTCTGTTTGTCCGCGCCAGAAGGCACAGTTCTCGCGCCATAACGCAGGTTTTGACGTATTTGACGCGTTTGAGAACTTCTTCCCGCAGTTTTTTCCGGCTTATCTCCACTTTCCTGTTCTCCTATGTGGTTGATGTGCTCAGGAACAAGTAGTTGGTTTTGGGCTTAAAAGGTTGTTGTATTAATGCCTGTTCTCTGCAGTTGGAGCTAAATGCAGACGAAGCTACCTGAACCGTTTGCTCAACGCCTTGCGTTCCGCCTCAAGGACCAACTCGTAAAACTTGTCCGTGAGTTTAGGCTCTTTCTCAAGCACGCCTGCCACATCTTGCGGCTGGACTTTGCGGGCGCTCAACGCTACCGCTGCCGCCTTGCCGTACTTCGCTATGAGCTCTGCGGTCCGCACTGCAATTAGACGCAGTTTTTCTTCGTCTTTGGTGAGTTTTTGCGCTTTTTTCTCGATAAGCGGGTCAGCGCGTTCCTCCTCAACCTTCATCAAACCAATAGCTTGGGAACCGCACCTTGGACACTTAGGCTTGTCAGGTAAGTCGTTAACGCGGACCATCTCCAAGTAGTTCCAGCAGTTGGTGCAGATGAAATTGCCCGTCTCGTTCAGCAGCCTTGCCTTGGCAGATTCGACGAGCACGGCGCGCATTCGCTCAGGCGGGATAAGGTCGGTTTTCATGCTTACTCTTTCGATGCCTGTGCGGGCGACTGGCGACGGATTGCCGCCCGTGTCCACGGTTTGCAGCGTGATTTCGCCGTCTCGCATTTGCTTCAGGACTTTGACGAGGCCGTCTGCGTCAAGGTCTTTCGTGAACACTTCCTTTAAGCCTTCCTCGTAGATTGGCGTGCCCTCGAAGCTTGTGATGAGTTTCTGCAGGCTCACGTTGCTGAAGTCTGCCCACTTTTTCAACGCGCCAAACCTGCGTGCCACGTGGATGACGCGGCGTTTGAAAAGTCCAGTTTTTACGGTGGATTTCGTCAGCGTGTCTTTGACTGCTTGCTCGGGCATGTTTCGGAGTTCGTCAAACACTTCCAGAACGCGTTCTGCGTGCGCAGTGCCCATGGTCTGCACGAAGATGCGGTACGGGTCGTGCTGCACGACGATGCCGAAGCCCAGCTTGTCGCTGAGGACTTGCCCGAGCAGCTGTGCCAAAGCGCGGTTCGTAAGGGAACCGAAGTTGGCGTGGATTATGACGAATTCGCCCCAGTCTTCGAACACAATTCGATCAGGCTTAGGCACGGGGATGCCTGCGTTCACCTGCTCCAACGTCTCGGACAGTGCACGTTGGATTGTTTCCTTATCTGCGGGGTACTGCTCGCTCAGCAGTGTGCTAATCTCTTCGGGCGATAGTCCGCTTTTGATTTTTTCTTCCACGAACCCGCGGATCGAAGCCAATTCCTGGGCTATTTCATAGGGCACTGGGATTTCTTCGCCGATCCAGCTTGGAATGGAGCCAGTTGGGTCGTCTACGGCGCGCACGTAGACTTTGTCTTCGGTGGTGTGAATTATCTGCCAGGCGCTGCCGCGGATGACGAATTTGGTGCCTACCTTGCCGTACTCCGCCATAAACGCCTCATCCAAGACGCCGATGCTGCTGTCGCTGGATTGGTCGATGACGAGGAACTGCTTCTCCTCAGGAATCATGGATAAATTGTCAAAGTAATACTCGAATAACGCGTTGGTTCTGGAGGGTTTCAGGACTACTTTGTCTTCGAAGCTGACCCATGCCAGCCGCGGGAAGCGTCCGTGCATGTACTTGAGGATTTTCTCCACATCCTCCATCGTCAAGTCTTCGTAAGGGTACGCGTTTCTGGCAAGCTCCAAGATGTCGTTGAATTCAAGCCGTCTAGTCTTAAGCAGCAAGCCTGCGATTTGGTGGGCTAGCGCGTCGTAGGGTTTCGGCGGAATTTCCACTGGTTCCAGTTCTTCTTTTAGGGCTCTTCGGGCGATGACCATGGCTTCAAGGGTGTCGTCGGAGTCCATGCCTATGATTACGCCTTCTGCTACGTGTCCGTAGGTGTGTCCTGCCCTGCCCACGCGCTGGATAAGCCTGGTTACTTGCCGCGGGCTCATATATTGAATAACGAGGTCTATTCTGCCCACGTCTATGCCTAGTTCGAGGCTGCTGGTGGCGATTAAGCCTCTGAGGTCGCCGCTTTTGAGTCCCGTTTCCGCTGCGATGCGCGAGGGCTTGGCGAGGCTGCCGTGGTGAATGCTCACAGGGAAGTCTATGTCCCACACTTTAATCCTGCTTGCGAGAACTTCGCTGATTGACCTTGTGTTGGTGAAGAGGAGCACGGACTTGTACTTCATCATGTAATCCCGAATAATCCGCAGCCTCGCGGCGACTTCGGGGTGCGTGTAGAGTTTTCCCGCGAGCCTTGCGTCTTCCTCTGTGGGCTTCGGATACAGAATCTTCAGTTTGACCATTTTGGCGACGGGCACGCGGATGATTTCGACGGGGCGTTTGTCGCCGACGAGGAACTGGGCGACTTTGTCGGGGCTGCCGATGGTGGCGGATAAGCCTATCATCTGGAAGTCTTTGCCGATTAGGTGTCTGATGCGTTCCAGCGCTAGGCTAAGTTGGCTTCCGCGTTTGCTGTCGGATA
>CAYGVV010000034.1:0-11473 GCA_964353395.1 uncultured Candidatus Bathyarchaeia archaeon
ACAACTTTGGTGCAATCCTTAACTGGCGTCTGGGCATCACGACACAGCGAAGAACTCAAAAGAGGCATCACCATAAAACTGGGCTATGCCGACCTGCCGATTTACAGGTGCCCGAAATGTGAACCGCCCAAGAATTATTCCACCCAGCCTGTCTGCCCAAGTTGTGCCGAACAGGCAGTCTTCGTTCGAGCCATAAGTTTTGTTGATGCTCCAGGACATGAAGCGTTGATGGCTACTATGCTGTCAGGCGCTGCTATAATGGATGGGGCAATACTTGTTATAGCTGCTGATGAACCGTGCCCGCAACCGCAGACAAGAGAGCACTTAGCAGCGGCTGAGGTTATTGGCATAAAAAGCATTGTTATTGTGCAGAACAAAATCGACATTGTGGACGAGAAAAGGGCGCTGCAAAGCTACCAAGAAATTAAGAATTTTGTTAAGGGGACAGTTGCGGAAAACGCGCCGATAATTCCTGTTTCGGCGCAGCGTGGAATAAACATTGATGTGCTTCTTAACGCTATAGAAGAGATTATACCTTCGCCGAAGAGGGATGAAACGAAACCTCCCTTCATGTACATTATTCGTTCCTTCGACGTTAACAAGCCTGGAACACTTATTGAAGAGATGGAAGGCGGCATAGTAGGCGGAACAATAGCACAAGGCAAGTTTACGGTTGGGGAAGAAATAGAAATATGCCCAGGCGTCATGACGGAACGGGAAGGCAAAACAGTCTATGACCCGCTTATCAGCGAAATCTTCACCTTGCAAGCAGGCGAACAGAACGTGAAAGAGGCAACCTGCGGCGGACTAGTCGGCGTGGGAACACTTCTGGATCCATCTTATTCAAAAGCAGACGGCTTGACTGGTAACATCGCGGGAAAGGCAGGCATGCTTCCGCCCACCTTAACGGAACTCACGTTGGAAACGCACGTCTTAGAGCGAGCGGTGGGCACAAAAGAACTTTTAAAAGTTGAAAGAATAAACCTCGACGAGACTTTGCTCCTTCACGTTGGCGCGGCGGTAAACGTTGGGAAAGTGACAGCAGCTAAGAATAACCTTATCAGAGTCAAGTTGAACAGGCCCGTGTGTGTGTTGCCAGGTTCAAGAGTTGCCATAAGCAGGAAAATCACTGCCCGATGGAGACTAATAGGATACGGTTTAATCATGGAAAAGTCGGGCAACAAGCTCTAACTATGCGATTCTACAATTCCCTGCGTTTTCAGAAACTCGTTAGCCTTTTGCAGAACGTTTCTGGCGTTTTTGAAAGTGAGTTTCTCCATTGCACGTTCATAGGGCAACCATTCGAATCCTATGTGCTCAAAGGATAATTCAACCTTTCTGGTGCCTGTTTTGATTAGAAAAAAGATAACTTCCTTGTACACCGTTCCGCCTTGCCTCTTGTAGAAATAGGCTATTTTTTCTCTGAAACCTTCTGTGAAGCGAGCGTCAGCTATGCCTGTTTCTTCTCTCAACTCGCGGATGGTAGTGTCTTTTTCACTTTCGCCTTCTTCAATGTTGCCTTTGACGAAGTCCCAGTGGCCAGCTTCATATTGTAGGAGAAGGTAGTTGACCTCTGAGTTATTCACGTATACCACGGCGCCGCAGGATTTCTCGTTCAACATATGCTTCACCAGTTCAGCTCGCTTTGGCTTACTTCTAAGGAGTTTAGACTTAAAAGTGATTCTGCGCACTTCACGCAAAAAAGCACCTTCCGTAATCACGAAGCTTAAAGCAGAATCTAAAGACAACATAGTTATTTGCGATGACAATCCAATTCCTGCACATTCTGCGAAAGAAGTTAAAAAGAGGAACAATAATCGCCGCCGTCACAGTTATGTTCAGAAGAAGAAAATAGTTAAACTCCAGTTCTCTTTATATTGCTGCTTTATGTAAGGGGGCTATAGTCTTGTGCGAGCGCTAGTGCAGCTCAGCTTTTCACTAAGTCAAACTTTGGTTCTACTTATTTATAAAGGGGATATAATCTTTTCCACGCACTAGAACACGCACCCGATACAACACACAACTTTTTGCAGCGCCTCTTGATACAAACAGTTTTAAATCCGCCAGCAGAGAACAATACGAAAACGTTGCGCTTTCTGGAGCAACCGAATGAAGGTGATAGACTGAAATGACGACTGAATCAGCTAAGAAACAACCGTTAAAGGTGATTGTGGATTCAAACGCGTTGTTTGTTCCGCTTCAATTCAGAATCGACATCTTCAGCGAAATCGCACGGTTGCTGAACAGGAACTTCGAGTTGATTCTGCTTTCGCCAGTCAAACGTGAACTGGAAACCCTTGCACAAAAAAGCTCGCCCAAAACGCGCAAAAACGCCAGCTTTGCCTTAAGCCTTGCGGAGAAATGCAGGTACGTCAAAGTCACCGAAAAGCCAAAAGAGCCCACAGACGACGCAATAGCCCGAATAGCCAAGGAGTGGAATGCACCCGTTTTCACAAATGACAAACTCCTCAGAAAGAGGCTAAGAGATATAAGCGTGCCAGTGATTTATGTCAGAGAAAAATCTCGTCTAGAAATTGACGGGTTGATATAGTCAATGTTTAAACTCATCACTCTACAGGATACCATTCGCATCCCACCCGAAACCTTCGGCAACCCCCTGGAAGCAGTAGGCAAAGAACAAGTCAAAGCAAAATACGAAGGAGTTGTAGACGAAGAACTAGGCTACGTCATAGCCGTAAGCAAAGTTGAAGTCAGCCCCATAGGAAAAATAATTCCTGGTGACGGAGCCACTTACCACAAAGTGAACTTTTCCCTGCTAACATTCTATCCTGTCATCCAAGAGATAGTGGAAGGTGATGTTGTGGAAATCGCGGATTTCGGAGCCTTCGTGCGCATAGGACCAGTAGATGCTTTGCTTCACGTTTCACAGCTTATGGACGACTTCATCTCCTACGACGAGAAACAAGGAGTCCTGCTTGGAAAAGAAACCAAAAGAAAACTAATCACGGGAGACCAAGTGCGCGTTAGAATCACAGCTGTTTCCCTTGGCAGGGCAGGAAGTTCTGGCAAAATCGGTGTTACGGCTAGGCAACCTTTCTTGGGCAAGTTGGAATGGGTCAAAGAGGAAACAACGCAAATAAAAGAAGCCTCTGAGAAGAAAAAGGCAGAAGAGAAAGAAGGCAGCAAACCAGAAAAGAAGTGAAAGAAATGAGCGAGAAAGCCTGTGCGAATTGCCATTTCATAACCAAGGAAAACGTGTGTCCAAAATGCAGATCCACAAGCCTGAGCGAAGACTTCAGCGGCATAGTTATTATGTTTGATCCGGAGAACTCGGCTATCGCTAAGGCTATGAAGATAAAGGATAAAGGGCGTTACGCGCTGAAGGTCAGGTAAGCCGAATCCAAAACTGATTTTAAACTGACATTATTATTAGCACCGTAAGCAGATTATAGTGGTAGCTACATCAGCTTAAGGTTGAGAAAGAGCATGCCAATTACCTACTGTGTCACGCCTGAAAATCTGAGGAAATTCAAAGAACCCTTTGGTATGCTAATCCGTGGCTCTTTTGCCGAAACCACAAGCAAACTTGAAGATATGGTGAAAAGAGAGAAACCGTCAAAGATCATATCCGTTGGAGACACGGTTTCACGGAACCTTCATGAACACAAAATTATTCCTCAGCTGTCAATTACCGACAACAAGAGCATGCGTAAGAAAATTCAGCCTCAAATTTTCCCAGCCAAAAGCTTAGTTCACGTTAAAAATCCTCAAGGAACAATAACTGAAGAAGCCATCACAGCGGTACACGATGCACTGCAAGGCAACAAGCAAACCCATATTCTTGTGGATGGTGAGGAAGATTTGCTGACGCTGATCGCTGTGGTTTACGCGCCCGAAAATGCGTTGGTGGTTTATGGGCAGCCGTATGAGGGCATAGTTGTCGTGAAGGTTACGCCTGCAAAGAAGGCTGATGCTGAGCGGATTTTGGAGTCGATGAAAACCGTTCAAGCTGAATAAGACTTTTTTGGTTTTAAGCGCTGTAGTCTCTTTCCATAGGCTTTGCGGTTGGCGCTTTTGCTTCTTGTATCATCGGTAGCGGTATAGGTGGTGGAATGTTTAGTGTTCTTGAGATGAGAATGGATTCGACGAAGACGACGTTGGATATTGACTGCAGGATGATTGGTGGTGGCGGTTTTTTCTGTTCGTATTCTTTGAGGATTTTTTCGATTTCGCTTTTTTCGCCTTGAACGTATGCGTTTCCTTTCAGGCTCATCTGTGCGATGGAAGGGTTATAGTTGATGGTTAAGACAAACGGGACTTCCAAGGAGTCGTCAGGTTTTTTTTCGATGCTTACCACGTTGATGTTTGTGCTTATCTGAATGTTTGGAGCAGGTTTTCTGATGTCCCAGAAGCGTTCAGCGGATATGTTCGTTATCGACACGTTTACTCTTATCATCGCAATCACCAGAGAGTATCAGCGCATCAAGAATTTAAAAGTGTCCATTCTGGGGCATGGAGGATTTTTCGGTTATTTCAGCTTTTGGAATTTGGTTGCTGTCAGTTGCAGGAGGTTGCGGAGTGTGCGTTTCTAGCACATGCTGCTATGTTGCGCTCTGTTGCTCGGAAAAGACTATAGCCCCCTTATATATAGGCAGAAAAGTGAGTTATGTTTTCTTCAAGTTGGTTTGTGTTGTTTTGTGTGTGCCTGTTTGGGCTGTTCTGTTTCTTTCGTTTCGCATGAATGTTTAGTTTTTATGGCAGTAACAATAGTCTCAAGAAAATTGAGAGACAGAGCCAATGAGGGTTGAACCTCCTGTTAAAACCAAAACCCACTAAAAAGAAAAACCCAGACTGAAGCGAAAACACCAAAGCAAGCATAGCCCTCTCAAACCGCACACTACAAAAAACAGACCAAGAAGCCACAAAGCAGGAGAGGTCAAGAAGCGAATTGGAGGAACTTCACTTTGAGAACCTTGCCCTTAGAATCTGTTCTTCATAAATCTGGAACCTAGAAATAACTAGTAGAAATCGTCTAATTCTTCCAATCGCGATTCTATTTGGAGAATTGTTTCAGTTTCTGTGTCTGGCAAAACTTCAAGGCATTGTTTTAAGTAGTTCCTTTCGAGTTTTACTTCGCCAATTCTCCGAGAGGCAACGACCAAATTTCTTAAGACGCCATAACGTTCCTTTGCGTCAGGTAAAACATTGCCGCTCTTTTCGGACTTGTCGAAGTAACTCATAGCCTTTTTCTTGAAACCCATATACCATTCCGCTTCGCCCATATTCTTTAGAGCTAAGCATATGCGATACGGATTTCCAGCTTTTTGATAATGCTCAATTGCATATTTCATGAAGAGACGCATAAATTTGTAGTTTCTTCTTTCCCTATGAATGATAGCAACGTTCTCAAAGACCAGCGCTATATCAAGTTCGGGCAATCCGCTATTTTCAAAACACAACCTAAACCGCGAGAATGACTTTTCAATTAAGGCGTACCCTTGCAATCCGTCAATAAGCAATTTATCAATGCCTTCTTCAAAAAAACCTTGAGTTAGCGCCAACTTCCGAGTTCTGACAATGTCTGAATCCGTAAATCGTAATGGAAATCCGCGGGATAATAGTTTCGTTCTTTTTTCTGGGCGTCTACTACGGAGATATTCAAATGCGAGGATGGAAGCGAAGTGAAAATAGAATTCGGTAAATATGGGCAAATAGTCAGTGACCTGCGCCAAGAAAAACTTTGCCAGCTTTTCACGCCTTTGCAATTCTTCTTTCTGAAAAGGTCTTCGTGCTCTTTGTGTTTTTTTTGCTATTAGCCTCAATTCTTGGGTGATGACCTCTCTACATTCTTCTCTGAAAAATCTTATGTCTTCCCAGCGCTCGGGCATAATGGTCTGCAGTATAACCGAAAAAACAATCCCATTCACAACACGTTCATTTGAAAGATTGTAATTTGTCACTGCAGAATACTGTTCTTTGACTATACTTGAATAAAGGGTGTTAGGTGGTTCTACAGCTGAGAAAACACTGAAAAGAGGGGCTAAATTGTCGCCATTAGCGTTGTCCCCTTGTGTTTTATCGAGCTTAAACAGAGTGTCTTTGTAATAATCATTAAGAATTCGTTGCTCATTTCTCCGTGTGTAAGCCGGTGGCTCGTTCCTTTCCATTGCATCTCTTTTCTTATCTGTCCTTTCGAAAACATCGCCAGTTCTGACTCCTGTGGGACTTAGCATTGAAATCACAAATGCCTTGACAAGAACTCTCCGATGTCTCTTCAGCCTCCGGTTACTCATAACATTCTTCAGCACATATCTGTAAAAGCCCGGAATGAAGGCTCTCTTCGAAAGCAACATATCTACTTGTCGAACCAGCGCTCTCAATTCATTTTTTTCTTTTTCAGTCAGAGAACCCCATTCAGCTCGAATCCTTTCATTATATCTGTTGCCAAATTTGTCAAAAGCCGTCACTATTGCATTCGCTATTCTTTCTCGCTCATCAGTTCCTATTTCTGCCAATGTTCCCATCTCACAAATTAGAAAAAAGGAGGCAGATGCCTCCGAGAGATTATTTCTTGTGGCTTCCTCCTCTTGAGGAGTGATATACTGGGTCTTTTGGATTAAGCTGTCTACTACGATTATCAATGGCTGCTTTGAAATCTGGGCTAGTAGGGTTGTACACTGCCGACCTCTGATCGTCTGGTGTTGGTGATGACTCCTTATTAGCTCTTGTTGCTTCCAAGTTTATCGCCAAAAACAAAAGAGATTTTCTATACTTATATTAAAATTGGACAAATAACTCGCCGCTTACAGGCATTTCGAAAGCACACAATAATCTACGCTTGAAACCGGGCGTTTAGAAGCAAAGACTCCCATCCCGAATTGCTCAATAAACTTAAGGCAAGAAGCCGCCAGTCTATGATGGGGAATAGACCCAACTAAAAAAATGGTTCTAAGAGTTAAAAATACTCTCTTAGGCGCGTTTGTACCGTGTGAACCCGCAGTGTCCGCAGGTGTATCTGTCGTTGTGGTCAGCCATGAAGTACCCGGGACCGCATCTTTCGCAGGTTGGTCGCAGTCTAGTTACTTTGTCGCCTTCAACTTTGTATATTGAGTGAATGCCTTTTTCCTCTTTCTTCTTCTTTTCAGGCTTTGGAGCAGCTGCTTTTTCAACTTTCTGAGGCTTAGCCTCTTCCTTCTTCGGTTCTTCTTTAGGCGCAGCGCCTTTCGCAGCTTCTTTTACTGGTGGTGCTTCCTTTGCGGGTTTCTTGGACATTTTACTCTTTCGCCTCTTCCTTAGGTTTTTCCGGTGGACTGTTCCGTTTTACAATGTATTCTGGCTCAATGAGTTTAGCCTGAGCCTCTGTTTCGTATGCGTTGGCAACTCCGACAGCCGTGCTTGTGCCTGTCATAGTCTTCATTTTCTTGACAAACACTAGTTTGTCACTGATTTGCAGTTCGCTGGCTAATGACCTTTTTACGTCTAGTCTTGCGGGGGTTTTTCCCTGAGTGTGCTCTACGCTGAACTGTAACTCTTTTCGCTTCAGGAGAGGATTTTCTTTCTTTGAGATTATTTTGATTTCCATGGCTTTTTCACTTGGTTAAACTGTGTTTACTACTTCAGTGGCACGTACATTGATGATCGGGATGCGCCGATACCAGGAGTCCCATGTCTAACAGGTTTGTTTGTTATCGCGAACTCACCTAAGTAATGCCCTATCATTCCTGCTTTTATTTCAACGCCTACGAATTCTTTGCCGTTGTGGACATGAATTTTGGCTCCCACCATCTCGGGCAGAATAATCATGTCGCGCACGTGAGTTTTAACAGTGACTTCTTTGCCTTTCTTGAGGGCTCCTTGGGTTTCTCGCATCTTTTCAAGCAGTATTCGCTGTTCCGGCGTCAAGCCACGCTGCAGACTTCTCCGTTGCCTTGCGGGAAGCAGATTTATGAATTCGTCCATGGACATGCCTTGCAAACTGACGAGCGAGTGGCCACGATACATGAATTCTTTCGGCATTTTTTCTCATCCTCATGGTATTTTTTAGGCGCTATAAACCTTCTCCTATTGTATAGCGCGTTTCTTTTTCTGACCTGGGCTTCTAGCCGCTATCAACCCGACTTTCTGGCCTGGCGGTGCGCCATGGGAAACTGTTGTCCCTCTACGAGCGCTTCTCTTGCTGCTACCGTACGGGTGGCAGGCAGGAACCATTTTCCGTCCACTGCATCTGGGATACTTGTGACCCTTCGCTTTCATGAGGTGGAATTTTTCTCCAGCCTTCAGGAAAGGTTTGTCCGTGCGGCCAGCGGCTGCAACTACACCGATGGTTGCCATGCAGTAATCGTTAACATATCTGGTGCGTCGAGAGGGTAATCGGATCATGGTGCCTTGAGGCGTGTGAGCTACAACTGTGGCGTAGGCACCTGAGGACTTTGCGAGTTTTCCCCTGTCGCCAGGACGAAGCTCAAGATTGCACACCAAAGTGCCTTCCGGGACTTTGCCTAGTGGGAGAATGTTGCCAACCTCATTAGGGGCTTTTCCGCCCAATTGAATTTGCTGCCCCTCATGGGTTCCTTCAGAAGGCACCATGTAGCATGTTTTACCATTTTCGAATTTCACAAGCGCTAAAGGTGCTCCGCGCCCAGGATCATGAACGAGAGAGGCTATGACACCTTGTATTGACGTTTCGAAACATTCTTTTGGTGTCATTGCTGGATATTGGGCTGCGGCTACTCTTTTGTGCGTTGAGGCTCTGTAGACAGAGTTGCCACGCCCGCGTCTTTGAACACGAATTCGTTTTCCCATTAATCATGCCTCCAAGAGATTTTACAAGATTCCAAGTTTTATGGCTACATCCGACGCTTTGTATTCCGGAGTCAGCTTTACAAAGGCTTTCTTTTCGCCTTGCGGAGTTATCAGCGTGGTAATTTTTGCAACTTTCACTTCGTAAAGCTGTTCAACTGCTTTTTTCACGTCGTCTTTGCCTGCTTTCAGGTTAACAATGAAGATGAGTTTGTTATCTCTTTCCACCATGAGACTAGCTGATTCTGTCATTAACGGGTAAAAAATTATGTCGTGGGATTCCATTAAGCGTTTTCTCCTTTGCCGTATAGTTTATCCAACTGCCCGATGGCGCCGTTTGTCCATAAGGTCAGTCTGCCGGCATGCGTGCCTGGCGCCAGTATTTCAGGGTTAAGGTTGTTTACTTTAACGATTTCTACTCCAGGGATGTTGCTGGCCGCGTTGGCTATCCCTTTGTTTTCGACTACGACTATGAGGGGTCCTACAGCCTGCTTCATTTTTCTGCCCCTGTGTTTGCCTTTTCCTGCGCGGACTTTTCTGCTCTCTCGCACTCTGATAATGTCTGTCAATAGACCTAGGTGTGTGAGGGCTTCTTCAACATCTTTTGTCTTTGTTAGTTCTTCAAATGAGTCCGTAACAATTAGGGGTATCTGCGGGACATCTTCGATTTCGTGCCCGCGGGAAGCTACGATTTCTTTTGAGGATGTGGCTGCGATGGCAGAGAGTAAGGCAAGGCGTTTCTCTTTCTTGGGTATTTCCTTGGTGATTTTTGTTTGCGCTTTCGGTGGGTGTGCTTGTCTTCCGCCTACCGTTCCGGGAGCGAACGCGGCTTTTCCGCCACCGCCTTTTTCTCTGGGTATTCTGGCCATGGCCATACCTGTGCCGCGGGATTCGGCGCTTGTTCTTTTTCCAGCCATGGGGTCTCTACCTTGAGGTTGGAGTCTATGAGATTGAATTGAGAGGACTGCACGTTTTATGACGTCTAGTCGTAAAGGGGTTTCAAAAACAGATGGAAGGGTTGCTTTTGCTGTTGAGTTTCCTTCGAGGTCAAAGACGTGCACGGTTTTTTTGGTTGGCATCACTTTTCACCGTTATTTTCCTTGGGGAGATTCTAGCGAAACATGAGTGATTTGTGGTGGTTCAGTGGCGGCTCGTTTGGGTGGTCGTGCAGGGTAGCGTAGGCGAATAGTGCGTTTTTCTGTGCCGGGTATGCTGCCCTCGATTATGATGTAGGATGCTTTGAGGATGCCATATCTTATGAAGCCACCTTTGACGGTGACTTCTTTGCCGTCTTTGCCGATTTTGAGTATGCGTTTGTTGAATTCTATACGTTGGTGATAGCCCATTTGACCTGCTCGGGGGACTGAGTACATGATGTGGTGGGGGTTCCAAGGACCCAAAGTTGCGATGCCTCTTTTAGTTTTGCGCCCTTTGGCTTGGAGGACGGTTACGCCCCAGCGTTTGACTGGTCCTTGAAAGCCTTTTCCAGTAGTTATGGCGGCGACATCTACGTATTGACCAGTCTTGAACATTTCGTCTGGAGTTACGGTTTTACCCAAGAGTTGTTTCGCATATTCGAACTGTTGCGGGATGGTGCCTCCACCAATTTCGATTTCCGTGATTTCGGGCTTTTTCTTTGAGAGGCTGGCTAGTTTTGGCTGTGTTGCTATTATGGCGCGGATAATTGTGGTCTGGTCTAAGCTTTGCAGGACCTTCTGGAGCATTTCTTCAGTTTTAAAGTTTTCCGGGAGGACTAGTGCGCGTTCCAGATCTTCGGGGGGGTCTTTCATCCAGACTTCTGTCTGTTGTTGGAGCCCGTATGGAGTGTGAGTGTAAGTGCGTATGCCGCACAGGAGTATTGGGGGAGTTTCGAGAATTGTGGCTGCGCGCATGACTTCTTTGCCAAAGTTGGGTGAGCGTTTTCTGTCTTCGATAGTGAAGACGTACGTCATGCCCGCTTTGTAACCTACAAAACCTAGAAGCCTAGGAGTTTCTGCCGCGATTTTTGGCCAGTAACGGATTCGTGCAACTGGACGTTTGGCGCGGTGTCTAGGCAAATAAGCGAGTGAACCATGTTTTGGAGCATGAGTTTTTCTGTGACCCATTGTACTTCCACTTCGCGAAGGTTAGCAATGAGAAATTAGAGTTATAAACGTTACCGTTACCTTTGATGTTTAGTTTGCTGTCATATGCGTTGTTGCTGTTTAGATTCGCGAGTACTCTAGTGCTCGGAAAAGACTATAGCCCCCTTATATAAAGGCAGAAACAAGAGTGGCATTGTCTCCAAATTCGTTTGTGTTTACTTGGATGTGTATATTGGGGTTGTTTTGTTTCTTTCATTCTGCGGGAATGCTGGGTTCTTCTGGCTAAAACAATAGCCTAAGAACAAATAAGAAACAAAGTCATCTGTGCTTCTCTTTGGGTTGGGGGAATCGTTGAAAGAGTAAATCTTCTTCCGGAGTTTCAGCAATCCCTTTCTGTTGGGCTTCAAATGCACCGAGTTGTGTTTCGCTTGTTTGAACGCTAAGACCTTCGGAACTGAATTGCGCAACATTAATAATGCAGCAGAATATAGCAGTCTATTGTTTCAGCTAACATAAGAGGAAAACGCAATGAGCAGAAAAAAGAAGGAAGACCGTGGACCAATGCCTGCCGCAAGCGCAGGACTCCTGAGGTTCTTCGAGGAAGAAACTGAAGGCATCAAGATTAGACC
>CAYGVV010000035.1:0-11396 GCA_964353395.1 uncultured Candidatus Bathyarchaeia archaeon
TGTGCTGAGGACTTTGTTTAGGAATCCTAAGCGTCTATCCCAGACAACCGACATGCCGCTGAACATAGTTGTAAAGAGAGCCGTGAAAGCCATCATGCCTACAGCCATAAATGAGATGTAACTGGTGGTTCCGAATGTACCCTGAAGTATTTGGTTTCCCAGTCCGCTGAAAAATGTTTGCAGTGCACCGAGCTGAAGGGGACTGAACTGGGACGCTAAACTTGGAGGAAACGTTATTGAGCCTAAACTGACTAAGCTGCCGATGTTCAATGCGTTCCCCAATAAACCTAGCCAAATGACCGGCTGAATCAGCGTGAGGATGAATACTACGGGTGCTTTGTACCACTTCTTGAGTTCGCGGTTAGTTAAGGCCCAAAGACCATGCAGTTTACTCCTTGAATTGGCACTCCCGTTTGTTTCGGTCATTGTCTCGCCCTCCTCATGGCAGCTCTATGCGCAAACGCGGATTCTCTTGATTCGTCTGCCGCGTCACGCATGGATTTTCCGGTGTAATACAGGTAAACCTCGTTCAGGGTAGGTTTTGTCAGTGAAAGTTTAGTGACGACGTACCCTTCCTTTCGCAGGGCTTCAATTATCAGTGGCGCGGTTACTTCTCCGTTTTCAGACTTTATCATGTACGAATCATTCTCCTTCTTGACTTCTTTCACATGCTCAATTTTTCTGATAAGTTCTGAAATGTCAATGTCTTGCTTGATGCTCACCGTGATTATGTCGCCGCCTAGGCTTTCCTTCAGGTTTTCGGGAGTGTCGATTACGATGATTTTTCCGTGGTCGATTATGGCTATGCGGTCGCAGAGAGCATCCGCCTCTTCCAGATAATGCGTGGTCATGAAAAGAGTCATGCCGAACTCTTTTTTCAGTGTCTTCACGTAGTTCCAAGTCGCCGCTCTGGTTTGAACGTCCAAGCCTAAGGTGGGTTCATCTAAGAAGAGCAGTTTTGGCCTGTTTACTAAGCCGCAGGCAAGCTCAAGCCTTCGGCGCATGCCACCTGAGTACGTTTGAACTCGTTTGTCCTTAAATTCGGTTAATTCAACAAGCTGCAAGAGTTCGAGGGCGCGTTTCTTGGAAACCTTGCGCGGTATCCCATACAGGTCAGCGCACAAGAGTATGTTCTCATAGCCTGTTAGGTCTTCGTCGGCGGTGTATTCTTGCGGGACCAACCCGATGCTGTTTCTCACTTCGGTGTTTTGTTTGGCGATGTCGTTGCCTAAAATGTAGGCTGTGCCTTCCGTAGGCTTTAAGATGGTTATAAGCATGTTTATGGTGGTTGTTTTTCCAGCGCCGTTTGGTCCTAGGAACCCGAAGATTTCGCCGTGTTTGACGCTGAAGTTAATGTGGTCAACCGCCACGAGACTGTGGTTGAAGGTTTTCGTTAGCCCTTCAGCTTTAATTATGTCTTCACTCATTTCGATTCACCTTTTAATTTCTTGTTTATTTCCTCAAGCTTCCCTGACGTCTCATTCACAGTCTTCAGTGCTTCGTCTATGGCTTGCTCGGAGAATTTCTCCTGCAGCGTGCTGCCGAGTTGGAAGAAGGCTTTGGCTAGTCTCCTCATGGAGTCGTGTATTTTGGGCATTTTTTCTGGGGGGACTTTTGTGAGAAAGCTGTCTAAGAAGGGCATTGGAGGGAAGCCTGCTTCTCTGGATTTTTGCCTTATTTTTTTCTGTTCGTCAAGCAGTGTTTTTCCGCTTTCTGTTAGTTCATAACGTTTCAATCCGTTTTCAGTGGGCAATTCCTTGATGTAACTGTTGTCCTGCAGCCACGCGAGCAGGGGATAGATTGAGCCTGGGCTGGGTTTCCAGAATCCGCCAGTATGTTTCTCGATTTGTTCAATTAGTTCTGAGCCTGACATGGGTTTTTCGCTGAGGACTTCGAGAACATGGTAGCGTATGAAGCCTTTGGGCACCATGGCAGTGTGGCGCATCAATCTACTTATTTCTCTGTGCCGCATCCGATTTTTCCTGTCGTTTTCATGAGCAAACATGGCGTATCACTAATGACATCAAATGCGATATCACAAGTGATATTTAAACTTGTTGCTGTACAGATGTGAAACAACAACCTGAAGAACAGACCTACTCCACTACCGTTCCGACTTTTTCGCCTTTGACCGCGGCAAGGATATTCTCAGGTTTAAACCCGTTCACTACAATAAGCTTCACGCGTTTACGCTTCAAAACTTTAACGGCTTCCGGGTCAATTATCTGGTGCATGCCCGCCTTGTGCTGATTCTCAGAGAAAACGCTTTGCAAATCATCAAAAGACAAGTGATCCAACTTAACAGCGTCCGCGTGCTTGCGCGGGTCTTTGTCATAAACGCCGTCCTGATCCGTGCCCTTCACCAGCAGGTCAGCGTCCACGCGTTCCGCAACCAAAGCGGCAACGGCGTCGGTGGTGATTCCAGGCTTCAAACCGCCCATAGCCACAATTTTGCCTTCCGCAAGGCATTCTGCAGCGTCTTCAAGCGTTAAAGCCACTTTGCTGCAGGCTGCGTCTCCGAATTTTTTGAGGAAAAGCTGCGCGAAAAGCCGCGAAACAGAAATTGCGATTTCATCCTGAGCTTGCATGTCCAGCCCAAGGTTGTTGGAGATGGCGATGAATTCTCTTGCGAGTGCTCCGCCGCCAACAACCACGGCAACCTCATGGCCCTGTTTTTTCAGCGATTTCAACAGTTCAACGTACTTGCTCATTAAATCAGTGTTGACTGGGGAAGCCACAACGGAGCCGCCTATCCTGAACACGATTCGCATGACCTTGACCTCTTGCCTTGATGCTTATACGTTTATGTTCCAAGTTAAAAATCCTTCAGTCCCGCGTAACAGGTGAGATTCCAGATAAACATTGGTTCTCTTCAAAGTTCGCGCTTTATATGAGGGAGTATAGTCTTTTCCGAGCAGCTAGTCTCAGTAGTATGATGTCAAATCAGGGTTCTACGCTCTGGTTGAATCTATTTATAGAAAGGGTATAAGACAAAAATCGCAGCTAGTTCCTCTTCGTTTTCCCCATAATCTTTTCGGCGATTTCAAGGTCTTTAACCGTGTTAATGTTAAGAAGCACGTCAGTTTCTTCAGTTATGATGGCGCTTGTTTCGATTTTTCCCTCTCCCTGAATTCTCGCGCCATTAACGATGTTGACTCCGGAAACAGCGTACCAAACACCCCTGTATTCATCGGTGCTTGAAACTGAAAGCTCCAGCTCTTCACGCGTTTTTATGGGAACAAACACCGCCAAAAAATCCTTCCCGCAAACCTCAAAAGCACCAATGATTTTGTCCAAAAATTTCCCCGTCACCGCAGGCAAATCAGCAGGAATCGTCAAAACTGGTCCCAGCAAACCCGCCTCAAGCGCAGCCTGCTTCAAATCGTTATGGTAGCCCTTTGCATAGGTTCGCAAAACCTTCCACCCCTTGCTCATGCAACGCTTTTCTGTTTCAGGCGTGTTCGCACTCGTTACAATGTAGATTTCTGAGACTTTCTTGGCGGATTCTGCGGCTTCCACAACCCAGTCAATCAGCGGCTTACCCAAAAACGGCAAAAGCGGCTTCTCACCTGGCAAACTCATTCTTTTGCCTTTGCCACCAGCCATTATCAGCGCTGGAACTTTCACGACATCAACGCTCCTCTCAACAGAATCGACAAGCCTGCCATTATCATGCCAGCCACAAGAACCAGCGTCAAAGCCCTCGCAGCCTCATTCGTTGCACCAATCATGTCTCCAGACACTCCGCCGAACACGCTTTTCCCAACTCTCTCCATGAACAAGCCAAAAAGAACAGCAACTGATACTACGAGTAATCCTGCTAAACCCAGAACCGCGTAGCCAATCAGGAAGGAAACCACGTAAGCCACAACATTCAGCTTCCTCTTAGCGCTTCCAAGAAAACGCGCACCCAAACCAGCATGTGCAGGCTTCCCACGCCACGCAATCGTCACCATAGCCAACTTCGCCGCAACCTCAGCAACAACCAAAGCCCTCAAAGCAACATTCGCGTTCAAAAAAAACAGCCCCCCAAAAGCCGCGAACTCCACAAAAATCGCCAAAAAAGCACCCTTATACGTCACCACCCACCGATGAGCAATCTCCCTCCTATCCTCAACACGCTTAAGCCCAATAGCATTCCCCAAATCCACCAAACCATCAAAATGCTGAAACCCAGTCAACACAAGCAAAAAAGCCAGCGTCATGGCTGGTGGCACAACCTGCAGCAACAATCCTGTAGGCACGTGAACCACAAAGTTGACAAGCACAAACAAATAAAAGACAATGAACCCAGAAGCCAGAAAATATCCTGCCGCAAACAAACCAATCAACGCGCCAATCAACGGAAAAAGAAACATATTCCGCGCGCTCGTAAGCACAAAGTCTTCCGTCTCAGCCAACGGAATAATCGTGAGGAAAGACAGCAAATCCCTAAAAGTTTTTATAGCATTCGACTTCGACATATACCTTATCACTGGTCCAATAAGGATATAGACTTTATCGTGAACTTCATGGCACAACTCAAAGGAAAAAAAATCTTGGTAACAGGAGGAGCAGGATTCATAGGCTTCCACCTGTGCAAGAAACTCGCCGATTTAGGCGCAAACGTAACCATTTACGATAATCTCTCCAGCGGAAAAATAGAAAACGTCAAAGATAACCCCAAAGCCAGTTTCGTGAAAGGCGACATCCTCGACCTCAAAAAACTCTGCAGCCTAGAAAAATTTGACTTAATTTACCACTTAGCAGCCCAAGTTGTAGTGCCCTACAGCATGGAAAACCCCACAGAAGACTTCGAAACTAACGCACGCGGAACCCTGAACGTTCTTGAGAAAGCACGCAAAGACAAAGCCAGACTCGTTTTCGCCTCAAGCGCAGCAGTCTACGGCAACCCTACTCAACTGCCAACGCCAGAAGACTACGGCTTTCACCCCTTCTCGTGCTATGGTCTATCTAAAGTGGTTGGCGAAGAATATTCTCAAATATACACATTGCAATATCGCTTAGACATCACCATCCTAAGATTCGCCAACGTTTACGGCTCCAGATGCCACGGAGTCATAAACGACTTCCTAGACAAACTCCAAAAGAACCCCGCAAAACTCGAAATAATCGGCACAGGCCAGCAAGCCAGAGACTTCGTTCACGTCTCAGACCTAGCTGAAGCACTAGTGTTAGCCGCAGGTGAAAACGCGGTAGGCAAAACCTTCAACTTGGGCTTCGGCGAAACAACAAAGATAATTGACCTTGCAAAGATGATGCTGAAAATCCTGAAACTAACCGACAAAACAGCAGTAACCACTACCAACGTGTCATGGCAAGGCGACATTGACACAATCTGGTTCGACATCACCAAGGCAAAAAAAGAACTAAACTGGACCCCGAAAATACGCCTTGAAGACCACCTGCGAACGTTGATCGCTGAGAGGAAAATGCTCCCATGAGTAAAACGCCCGCAAAAGGCTTATTCGCGCTCCTGAGACTGCCCTATTGGCTTATGACAGGTGGGTTAGCGCTTCTCACTTCTTTCGCCATACTTACTGTTGATGGTAATCTAAATTTGCAGATTATGGTGTTGACTTTTTTTTCTATGGCGTTTATAACTTCAGCTGGTTTCTCGATAAATGACTTTTTTGACAAGGAAAGTGATGCAGTGATTAAGCCACAACGACCTTTGCCTTCGGGTGCGTTGTCTTTGAGGCAGGTTGTGGCGGTTTCCGCTTTTCTTTTTACCTTGGGGCTGGTGCTTGCGTTTTTCATTAATTGGCTTAGTTTTGCGATTTTGCTTGTTGATTCGGTGTTGCTGTTGTTTTATTCTTGGCTTGTCAAGCGAAAGTCAGGTTTTGCGGCGAACATTTTGGTGGGTGTTTTAACTGGTACAGCTTTTCTTTTTGGTGAAGCCGTGACTTTGGGTCCAAACGCTGTAAGTCCGCTTTCTTTGAGTTTGGCTTCTTTGAGTCTTTATCCCATTGCTTGTGGCACAATTGGTGGTAACGTGTTGCGGGATATTTTGAGTCTTGAGGGCGATTCGAAAGTTGGGTATCCGACTTTACCGCAGAAAATTGGGAATGTTAAGTCGGCTAAGGTTGCGGCTGCTTTCTTCATTGCTTGTGGTGTGCTTGCTCCTTTGCCGTTTTTCTTCGGCGGGTTCAGCGTGTATTATTTGCCTCTTATTTTGTTGTGGAGTGCCATTCTTATTTACTCGTCGATTCGGCTGGTAACTTCAATTTCGACTGTTGGGAATGTGCGGAAATATGAGCGCTTGGTTACGATGTCGATGATTCTGTTGCCGTTGGCTTTAATTCTTCAGGCGTTGTCTCCGCTGTTTGGAGGGTTATTGTGAAGAAGACAAAGAGTATCTGTCCAGTTTGCCAGAAGAAAATCGATGCAGAATTAACTGAGAAAGATGGCAAAGTTCTAATCACCAAGCACTGCAAGGAACATGGCGATTTTTCGGTTACGCACTGGCAGAGCCCAGACATTTACAACTTCACCGAGAACTATGATTTCTTCAAGTATTTCGCGGATAATGATCCGAAGAGGAACCCTGAAGGTTGCCCGAATGTCTGCGAGTCATGCAGTGGTCACACTTCAGACACGGTGATAGGCGTTATCGACGTTACCAAAAAATGCAACCTCAGATGTGCCGTTTGCTTTTCCACTTTCTCTGATCACATGGTTGACTACGAACCCACCAAAGACGAACTTGTGAATATGTTAACGTTCCTGAGTCAGCGGAACCCAAAACCTCCAGCGATTCTGTTTTCTGGTGGTGAGCCTTTGGAGCGCGAGGACATGCATGAAATTATCGGTGCTGCTCACAAGTTAAAGTTCATGACTATTTTGGCGACTAACGGGATTCATTTGGCTGAGTCGCCTGAGTTGGCTGCTAAGTTGAAGCAGAATGGTTTGAATATTGTTTATTTGCAGTTTGACAGTTTTCGCGATGCGTTTTACGAGAAAATTCGTGGTCGGAAGCTGCTTGATGTTAAGTACAAGGCTATTGAGGTGTGCCGCAAGCTGGATATGGAGGTTATCTTGGTTACGACGTTGATGCGTGGGTTTAACGATAAAGAAGTTGGCAGAATCGTGCGTTTCGCTGCGGCGAATTCGGATATTATTCGAGGGTTGATTTTTCAGCCTATCGCGTTTACTGGTCGAGCAACGGATAATCCGTATAAGGATGCTTGGAGGGATTGGCGTTTTGCGGAGGAAGTTGAGAGTCAAACGGGTGGTGAAATATTGACGACGGATTTCTTTCCGATGTCGGTGATGACTTCGCCGATTAAGATTATGCGCAAGTTTATGCGAAAGCCTTGGCCGCTGTTTTCGTGTAGTCCTCACTGTGGCATCGTGAACTGGATGTACGTTTCGAAAAGCGGTCGGATTATTCCGATTAATCATTTTGTGAATTTTGATAGGTTTTTCCGGATGATTCTGAAGACTGCTCAGAACGTGGAGTCTAAAGGTAGGTTTTCACTTCTTGCGTCGCTGTTTTTTGCTTCTATGCAATCTTTGAATATGCCTCTTGTTACGAAGGAAGTTGGCATCTTCACCTTGATGAGGAGTATTTTGAAGATGCATATTTCGCCGAGTTACCAGTCGCTTGGTCCTTTGCGGAGGCGGATTTTTCTGTTGGGCTGCATGGCTTTTATGGATCAGTACAATTTTGATGTGAACCGTGTTAGGCGATGTGTGATTCACTATGTTACTCCGAAGTTGAAGGTCATTCCCTTCTGCGCGTACAACAACATTCACAGAATAGAAACTGAAGAGAACTATGCTCAGAAGCAAGGTGCCTAATCAACTGGGTTTGCGGTGCATGCGGAAGCTTTGAGATTGGAATTTGATTGTTTCCAGTTGCGGCTTGCTGCTTTTAGTTGTTGGCGATTGCCAAAAGTTTGATTGGGCAGACTAGTTGCTCGGAAAAGACTATAGCCCCCTTATATATAGGCGGAAAAGTCTGTTAGGTTTTCTTCGATTTGGTTGGTGTTGTTTTTTGTGTGCTTGTTTTGGTTGTTTTGTTTCTTTCATTCGGCATTAACCTGTAGTTTCTATGGCAGAAACAATAGTCTACAAGAAATGGACAGTTTATTGCAATTAGCTAGTTATTAATTGATGTAGACCGTCTAAGCCAAAGCGCTATGGGGTGTCTGTTTTTTAGACGTACATCAAGCCAAAACAAAACTGTTAGTGATATACACATACAGAGGGAGCGTGTGTGCGTGCATATATAGAAAAAGAATGGCAGCAACAAGCCATAAAGACAGAACCTCTAAAGCCAAAAAGCGTTTGCGATATACACGCGCGGACACGCATAACTCTCTTTATCTACACGCGCACACAGAGCAGAGAGACAGTGAGACCAAGAAAATTGCATTTATAACCTAAGTGATAGTTATCTGAATATGGAGAAAGGGTATTAGAATGAAAGTCCGACACAAGAAACTCTATGAAATCACATTGAGGCTAACTAAGAGGGCTGTGGAATTTCTTGAGAAAATTCCCAAAGAACAAGTACCGACTCGTGAAGACACCAAGGTAGACTATTTCAATCTCCTATTAAACTCCAAAAAGGAAATCATGCAATTTCCAGAATTTGCCGATTACGCCGAGTATGTGATAGACAACAAAGTTATGCGGAAAACATTTCATCTTAGTGACAAAGACGGTAAGCCAGTTAATGACCTCAAGCCAACTCACGTATATGATTTCAACTTTCTCCGTTTTATGCACCGCTATTTGGACCAAATGGATTCTTTCACTTTCAATCAAGAAATATTTGACAAAACCTTCTGTGACCTTATGAACTATTTTTACAAAAGAACTATAGAAATCTCGTACTATTCACCCTTAGAGAATTTCTCATGCCCAACCGAAGTAATACTTCAAAAAAACCTGAAAATTAGGGACATTTCGGATTCAGCAAAAAAAGAATATAAAAGATACAAGGAACTTTTCAATGGGGCGTTTTCACAAACCATAGATAGGAATATTTCACACGTTCTTGAGATATCTTATAACAGGAAGAGAGGCAAAGCAGTCGATAAATTATTTTACAGGCAAGACTTTAAGGATGTCATAACATCGCTTAGATTGTATAAGCACGGTGCAGTGAATTTCCATGTTATTAATTACAATACAGACATTTGGCAACCCAATTCAATGAAAAGTCTTGACGTTGACGAAAGCAGGTACAAATTCCCTTCTGGTTCAAGATATATATTGACAACTTCCGAGATAGATGGATTCAGAGATGTTTTCAGAAAGTATATTAAATTTCAAGAACGAAACAGAAAAAACCCAATCGAATATTTGAACATTGCAATAAACAGGTTTAATTTGGGCGTAGAGGAAACGGAAATTGAAGATAAAGTAATTGATTTCATGATTTCATTTGAAGCAATATTCTTGCAGAGCAACGCAGAACTTACCTTTAGGCTTGCTAATCGCGTGGCTATCTTGCTTGGCAAAACAGGGGATGAGAGAAGAACAATAAGAGAAACAATGAAAACTGCCTACGAATGGCGAAGTAGTATCGTTCATTCCGAGAAGAAAAAACAACTCAAAATCCAACAGAAAAATATTCCAGAACAACTTATCATAAAAATCGAAGATATCTTGAGAAAAGCTATTTTGGGATTTATTAACTTGGATGGAAAGACCAAAAAAATTGTGGATGAACTCGATAACAGCCTACTGGATGCAACAGCTATGAAAGACCTACAAAAAAATGCTGATGTTCCTTAATCCTACAATAAGAAATGTGCAACGAGATGCAAAGCAAAGAAAAAGGAAAAAGAGAATTTACTCTTCTTCTGTCAAAATTTGTTCTTCTTCTCCTTCTGCCCAAACAATGCTATAATCTTTCTTGATGTTGTTAGCTGCCAATAGTTCCTCTGTCCAATCTCTTGCCATAATGTTCTTTATTTCGTCAAAATCGCCTTTAAGAACCCAGTCTGCTTGAACATCAGGTTGATTAATACCGCCATGTTCACGTGCTTCTCCATTTTCAATTGCCCTCAAACGCCGTTCCACTGCTTCACTCCTTTTAGTCAAGGTAACTACCACATTGTCTTCGTTTTCAACCAACAATGCTTCGACCAAACCTCTTCTGAAGCGAGTCTTTCTTCTCAAATATCTTTTAAAAAATATCCTCTCCTTTTTCACTGATATGCCACTCGAACTAATAACTCTTTCGAATTAAAGAAAATAACAGTGAACATGCACCTTTAGACCCCCCCACGCCTTCCAATATTTTTCTGGTTTTCCCCATTTCCAAAAAGACGTTTCAGATTTTAATGTACCTTGATTAAAATCCAGAAATTCTCAGAGAAAACCTCTATGTGCTTTGCTATGAGCCTCTTTCACCCTCTTTTGCCAAACCGAACACAAATCGAACCGCATGGAGCAAAAGCGGCAAAAAGCATGGAGAAAACACCGTTAACTATTTATTAGTTCTTGTGACGGCTTGCTTCCTTTTAACAACAAAACCTAAACAAATTAGCAAATAATGGAATTGTGCAACCCCCTAAGTGCTTTACAATTTGTTGCGTTCAAATGCAATGGTATTTTTAGCTGTCTTGCAGTTTAGTTTATGAAACAGCCATGACTGACTTGGACATAGCAAAAACTGAGCTTTACGAGGAAAACTTAACCTTAGCCATAGTGAAAAACAGCGAAGTCCTCTTCGAAACCAAAAACCACCGAATCAGCGGCTTCCTAGACGCTGTGGAAAAGCTCGGCACCAATCTGGAAGGTGCTTCCCTCGCCGACCGCGTAGCAGGAAAAGCCATCGCGCTCCTATGCGTCTACGCCAAAATAAAAGAAGTCTACGCCGCAGTCCTCAGCCGCAAAGCCCAAGCCGTATTCGAACAAAACAAAATCCGCGTCCAATGGCGAGAACTAGTGGACAACGTTCTGAACGCAAACAAAACAGGCGTGTGCCCTTTCGAGAAAGCAGCCACAAACATATCCGACCCAGAAAAAGCATACAAAACCTTCAAGAGATTGCGCGAAGACCTGAAAGCCTGCAAGTAGCCGTGCGCGAACGGTTTATATCAAAGCAAACCAGAGAATTAACACAGCATACATAGGAGAAAAATTCTATGGTAAACGAACCATTCCATTTGACTGACGCCAACTTCGACGAAACAATCAAGAAAAACCCCCTAATCCTCGTTGACTTCTGGGCAGGCTGGTGCGGACCCTGCCGAGCCCTAGCGCCAACAATCGTGGAACTCGCCAAGGAATACGCAGGCAAAGCACTCGTAGCCAAACTAGACGTTGACGAAAACCCATCCACAGCCGAGAAATTCCAAGTCTACAGCATCCCCACAGTCGTCCTCATCAAAAACGGCTGCGAAGCAGAAAGAATCGTAGGTCTCTGCTCCAAA
>CAYGVV010000036.1:0-11083 GCA_964353395.1 uncultured Candidatus Bathyarchaeia archaeon
CATGATTTTCAGCATAGGTCTAATAATAGTCTCTGTGGTAGCCAAAATCTTCTATCCAGTATAGGGATAATAGTCGTCTCTGTAGCAGCCAAAATCTTCTAAGCGCCTTCTTCTATTCAGCGCTTTAGAGCATGCAGAACTTCTATTCTCTGAACAGAGTTTAAGTGGAGGAATATCTCGCTTCTTTCTTCTCTGCTAGCCACTTGAGGTATGGGCTGGGCAATCGTTGATCTCAAAACGACTGCTTCAGCGTCTGAAAGCCAGATCCCCGCTGGCTCACTTGTCACAGATACCAGTGTGCCCTCAAAACCGTAGGCTGGGTCCAGAATGACTCTGATCTTCTTGCCCACGTTTCTTTCAAGCATCTGGAATATGGAGGGGGGTAGCTCTTGCTCAGGCATAGACTTCGCAAAACGACTATGATAGGTGCTATACACATAAAACACTTGCCCCTCACTGTGCATGACAGGTTCATGTTAGATTCGCTCGCGCCAAGGTTCATCCTGCCTTATTCATTAATAAGTTCGTGTCAAAATTCCCGATTGCAACATCCATGGTTATCTGGAAATATGTCTTTCGCGTCACTAGAAATAATCTTGGACTTCGCTAGACTTTAATAGGTATGTATTATCTCATAGTGAATTCAACTTGAGATGACGGATGTGTCGACTGAGGGCTCACTAGATCAGTTAATAAGCAATGCGAAGAGACATTATTCGTCTCTGTTCTATCTTCCATCATTCAAGAAAGCACTTGCCATAGTCGCTGTATTCTGCATAAGCGCGGGGGTTTCCACAGTTTTCCTTTTCCCTTCACTTGAAGGGTTGACCGATGGGCTTCTTCTGGGTGTTGCGCTTTTTGCCTTCAACCTGCTCTTTGATTGGATCTTGAGCAAAATGGTTCTCAAAGACCCAATTTTTGTGCTCAGAAGAACCGTGGCTCTTTCCTTCTTCGGCTGGATTTTTTGGCTGATCTTTATAGTCCTTGGCGTTGTTTTTGGAGTGCTGTTCGGTATATCGTGGTGGGTTAAATTCTGCCTCCTAGGTTTTGCTGCATTGTTGACTCTCCGCACGGTCGTCTTTTTCTCCGTATCATCCGTCAATTTCACACGAAGGTTGACTGCTATTCTGCTTCAGCCTTTCATCTGCATTATTCCCTTTGTGGCTCTGTGGATCAAGCTTGGCGTTGCCCCCATGGATTTTCTGTCTTTCCTCGCAATTTCGCCCATAGTGGCTTGCGGTTCAGCAGTCCTGTTCATCAGTCTCCTCGACCGCTTAGGGCAAAAAACGTCTGGAATATCCTCAATGTCTATTTTCAAAGCTTTCATGCTCAACTGGGTAGCCGCTCTCAACGGACCTTTAGAAGAGTTCTTTGAAAAGCTGGGTGAAGATGAGGATGTCGAAGTTTCCCTCTTAAAGTTCGATTCATCAAAACCTAAAGCGGCAGTAATCGTTCCCCTGGTTCATCCTGGCCCTTTCAAGAATATTGGAAGCAGCCTCCTGCCCTCCATGCTTAAACAGGAATTCGAGAAAGAGTATGGCTGTGACGCTTGTGTTCCCCTAGGTCTCCTTGGGCATGAACTTGACGCGGCCTCGCAAGCCCAAAACCACAAGATAATCAATCACGTGCTTAACGCCGCAAAATTCCACGCCTCAGTCGACAAGGCTACTCCGTTCGTTAGGGTCTCTGAAGGGTTTGTGACTGTTTCGTGCCAAGTCTTTGGAAAAATCGCGTTCCTCTCGTTTACACTTGCCCCCAAAACCACTGAAGACCTGCCTCAAGAACTAGGCAGCATTGTCCGCGAAGAAGCAGAGAAACAAGGATTTGCCCACTCTGTCGTCGTCAACGCCCACAACAGCCTAACCGACACCGTAGAAATTGAAGCAGCCTTGGACACGCTGAGAGAAGTAGCCTCCAAATGCCTAAAGAAAGCCGCATCCATGCCTTCCTACCCCTTTGAAGTAGGCACAGCCACCGTTTACCCCAAAGAGTTCAGTTTGAAAGATGGAATGGGCACCGGCGGAATTACAACCATAGTAATCAAAGTGGCTGAACAGAAAAATGCCTACGTCGTCATCGACGGAAACAACATGGTCTCCGGACTACGCGAAAAAATCCTTTCCGCATTGAGTTCAGCGGGTTTCCAAGAAAGCGAAGTCTTCACCACCGACACGCATGCGGTAAGCGCCGTAGTGTTAGGGCGCCGAGGCTACCACCCAATCGGCGAAGCCATGAACCAGAAAGCGCTAATCAGCTACATCAAAGAAGCAACCTTAACAGCGGCAGGTCGCCTCGAAAGCTGCAAGGCAGGATGCCTCCGCATAGTGGTCCCCAAAGTCCGAGTCATCGGAGGGGAATGCTTGGAATCTCTGACCGTTCTTGTGGATAAGACTATCCAGAGGGCAAAGCGAATAATCGTCCCAGTCTTTGCATTAGAAGGCTTCCTTTTGATATTGCTTCTGGCAATCCTGTAAGCCAAAACTCTGATAAAAGAACCCTGAGCAATACAAACGCGTGCTCTCGCTTTCTTTTCTTGCCTTTCTCAGAGTGGTTTCTTCACTGTTCCCTTGGCTCGCTGCGGCTTCCTCTTAAGTTCTGTGCCGCACACCGAGCACTCAGCAGACCTATAGTTGGCGGGGTACTCTCTGTGGCAGGCTGGACAATACCTGACCCATTTTAGGAGGCGGCGGATGCCAAAAGTAGCAAGGGAAACGAATCCTAATTCCATTTGGGTGGCGACGTTTTGTATCGAGTAGTCATCTGTGACAATCTGCGGATTGCTACCCGCTGCTTTAAGTTCCAATGCCAACGCGAGGATCTGCATGTCTGTCTCTGACAAGAAAAACGAGTCGCCCACCGAGGCTGCGGAAGTCTTAACTTTTTGCAGGAATTCTTGGAAGGGCGCCCTTATCTTTAGTCTTTCGTTTTCGACCGCGGTTTTGAATCTCAGCGTGGTCAGGTTTTTTGCTTTGATTTCTTCTTCTACTTTGGGCGTGGTAACTTGCTCTTCACTTATGGAGAAAGGGTCAAATCCAGCCACGAAGGCAGAAGTGTCCAAAACCAAGACGCGCTTGCCAAACGTGTTCTTCTCTATCCTTCATCCCGTTCCTTTGAACAACAACCTGTTCCGCAGCCTGCCGTAGAAGTCATCTTTGAACCTTATGAATGAAGTGGCGTTTTTCGAGCGAGCAACCGTTACTGTAGGCTTGTTCGCTGGCAAGAGCCGACGGTAGTTTCCGTCAATTAGCACAAGCATGTCCTTCGGTCTAAGAGATTCAACCGTTACTTTGCAGTCCGCTGGAAAAACCATAGAGCGAAAAGTCGCCAGGGAACAGATAGGGGTCAGAACGATTGCGTCTATTTCCGGATCTAAAACTGGACCGCCAGCGGAAAGGCAGTAGCCTGTGGAGCCTGTTTGCGTCGAAAATATTAATCCGTCTGCTTCACACTTGAGAATGGGCTGGTTGTCTTTGTATATCTGCATGTAGAGTATTTTTGAGGGTTCTCCCCCAGAAATGACAACGTCATTTAAAGCGTCAGGAATCGCTTCTCCATCCGTGGATGCCGCGAGTTTGGAGCATTTTTCGATGTTGAATTTGCCCTTCAAGATTCTGTCCACGGCGGCGCATGCGTCTTTCGGTTCCACTTCAGTCAAAAAGCCTCGGACGCCCATGTTCACGGCTAGTATCGGCGGTTCAGGCTTGGGGAGAGTTAGGCACGTTCTCAGGATGGTGCCGTCGCCGCCTATGGTTATTATGAAATCGGTTTTCATGTTTTTCAGAGGAACCATTTTTCCTTGGCTCTTCACTTTCCCAGTGAGCGTGTCTTCCAGGTAAATCTCCACGCCGCTCTTCGCCAGGTACGTTGCTAATTCCTCTGCCAGCGTCAACGCTTGTTTTTTATCGTAGCGGGCGACTAATCCGACACTTTTAAACAAGCTTTTCCACCGTTCAGATAGATAGCGATACCTTAATCTATATATGGGTGTTGTTCAGAATTGCTTTTAATGACCAGACATTTGGTGAGAGTATGACCAAACCAATGGACGTTGGAGAATTACGCGTCGGAGGCTACATGATCATCGAAGGCGAACCGTGCCGCATCATGGACATAACCAAATCCAAACCTGGAAAACACGGTTCCGCCAAAGCAAGAATAGTGGCTATAGGCGTATTTGACGGCCAAAAGAGACAGTTCGTCAAACCCGTTGACAGCGGCGCGGAGGTTCCAATAATCGACAAGAAACCTGGGCAAGTTTTCGCTGTGAACCCAACAGGCGTCCAAATTATGGACTTGGAAACTTACGAGTATCTGGATGCGCCTTTCCCTGAGGAAGAAGACTTGAAAGCAAAACTTGTTTCTGGCGTTGAGATTGAGTACTGGAAAATTATGGGCAAAATCAAAATAGTCAGAGTCAAATAGTCGCCTATGCAGTCTTTACCGTAAGTTTTCCTTGTTCTGTCGTTGCGGTTTTTTTCGTTGAGGAGTTAACCCCACCAGCCCCACTCAAGTTTCTTGAAGCTGACGTACAGGACCAAAAGAACTATTCCCCAACTCAGCGTAACGCCCGCTATCTGGGGCACCAACTGGTCTTTCAGAAAAGTTAAGCACGCCCACAAGCTTGTGGACCAGAAACCTACAAGCAACAGCACAAATATTGCAGCGTGGATGACGCGTTCGGCGGTCACTCTGTTTCACCTTGCTTTTGTGCTATGCGTGTTGTTGATAAAAGACTTTCCATGTGTCAAAGTTTATTTCCTCTTGTGTGGGTATGCTTTTGGAGCCGATGATGCATGAAGAGCCGTCTGAACTGATGAAGAAGACTATAAATGGGGAAACTGAGGCTTCACCTCTATGTGCTTTGGTCCGCGAGTCTGCAACTCTCGAAACAATTAATAGAAAGGTACAATGAAAGATATCAGGGAGAATGTTACGCTTGACCATGAATTTGTGGAATGAGTTGAAGAAACTGCAGGGCAGAACTCTTCGTACTCTCAGTCAAGGAAAGCCTTTTGACATTCTGGAAGTTTCAAATAGAGATGTAATCGTTGTTACTTCTAACGGAAAAGTCAGGCCAGTCCCTCTGAAGAAATTCGAACGAGCCTTTGTACACTTGGAACGGCATAAGGCATTATCATTGGTAGACATTCGTCACCTTGGCATTTCGAATTTTCATCCTACTTACATCGTCGCCATATTGGCCAATTTTTCAGGTGTCTCTTACAAGATTAAGCCAATAGTACTCCGTATGAACGAATAATTCACCAATTCTCGCTTCTTCAAAACAGATGGCGACTTAAGCGCAATATCCTTTTAAAAGGCGCTGAGATGTTCTTCAGACTGGAGACGCGCAGATGGCTTTAGATCGCTTGGGTTCCTCACTTTACGATGCAATAAAGAAGGTTTTCAAGTCTTCCGTGGTAGACGAGGCTACAGTTAAGGAACTCGTACGCGACATCCAAAGAGCGTTGCTGCAAGCGGATGTTAACGTTCAACTGGTTCTGGGCATTTCCAAGCGAATAGAGGAGAGAGCGTTAAAGGAAAACGTCCCCCCAGGCATCTCAAGGCGCGAGCACGTCATAAAGGTAGTCTACGAAGAACTTACCCGTTTCGTGGGTGAAAAATCTGTTCCATTAAAGATGGAGCCTGGCAAGAAGTACGTGCTCATGCTCGTAGGCATCCAGGGCTCAGGCAAGACCACCCAAGCAGCCAAACTCGCAAGATACCTACAGAAACGCGGGCTCAAAGTCGGGTTGATTTGTGCAGACACTTTTAGGCCAGGTGCTTATGCTCAGCTTCAACAATTGGCGGCTAGAATAAACGTTCCGATTTATGGTGACCCAAAGGCAAAAGACCCTGTGAAGGTCGTGGCTCAAGGGCTTAAGCAGTTCCCTGACAAAGACATAGTAGTCATCGACACCTCTGGTCGCCACAAAGAAGAACATGACCTAATCAAAGAAATGAAAGACTTGGAGAAGCACATAAAACCCGACGAGGTCATGATGGTAATCGACGGCACAATCGGGCAACAAGCGTTAATCCAAGCGAAAGCCTTCCATGAAGCTACACCCATAGGCTCCATTCTAGTCACCAAACTGGACGGCTCCGCCCGAGGCGGCGGCGCACTCTCAGCAGTCGCAGCCACAGGAGCACCAATAAAATTCATCGGCACCGGCGAAAAAGTGGAAGACATTGAACAGTTCATACCCTCCCGTTTCGTGGGACGACTCTTAGGCATGGGAGACTTGGAAACTCTTCTCGAGAAAGTCAAAGAAGCCGAAATTAAAGTTCCTGAAAAGAAAGCTAGAGCCATAATGAGCGGCAAATTCACCTTGACAGACATGTATGAGCAGTTTGAAGCTGTGAAGACCATGGGACCCTTCAAGAAAGTACTCCAGATGCTTCCTGGCATGGGACGCGAGGTGCCTGACGACATGCTCAACATGGCTGAGGGTCGCCTTGAAAAATGGCGCGTAATAATCCAATCCATGCGTCCTGAGGAAAAGGAAAACCCTAAAATTTTCAACTCTTCACGAGCAAGAAGGGTCGCGCGCGGTTCCGGAACAAGCGAAAAAGACGTCAAGGAACTGTTGAAACAGTATGTCATGATGCGCAGAATGCTGAAGATGATGAAACGGAAAAAGGGAAAAATGCCCTTCATGGGCGGAATGGGCGGGAAAGGTTTTCCCACAGAGTTCAAGTAGGATTCACACATGGACGTCTTAGAAAAAGCATCGAAAATGCTTGAAAAGTACCCCTTATGCGATCACTGCCTCGGAAGACAGTTCGCGCTGCTTGGGCACGGCATAGAAAACAATCATAGAGGTCACGCGTTAAAGCTTAGTCTAACCCTGCAAGCCAGCGCATCCGCCCTGTCGAAGATAGTTGAAGGCGTAAAAACTCTCAAAATCCTCGCCACAAACGGTTTCTCTTGCGAAGCCGAAGGCACACTGCACCACTTGAAAAAGCGCCTGCCAAAAACGGAATCTAAACAATGCTTCTTGTGCGATGGCAGATTCCTATTTCTCGACAACTTAGTTCAGAAGGCTCTGGAAAACCTTGCATACTACGAGTACGACACGTTCCTAGTAGGCGTTGAGTTGCCTGTTAAAGTGGAAGAACGCGAAGACGAGTTCAAAGCCGCATTTGACGTGGGCTACAGCGAAGGCATCAGGCACGAGTTTGGAAGACTACTGGGTAAAAGAGTGGAAGCCCAAACAGGCAAAACCGTGGAGTACCGAAAACCCGACTTGATGCTAATCATTAATCCTTTCACCGAAGCGATTAGGCTCCAAGTGAACCCTCTTTTCGTGGCGGGGCGATACAGGAAACTCGTCAGGGACATACCGCAGTCCAAGTGGTTCTGCTCAAACTGCCGCGGAAGAGGCTGCGAGAAATGCGGCGGCACCGGAAAGCTCTATCCAGAATCCGTGGAAGAACTGGTTTCAGCGCCGTTCTTGGAGGCGGCGGAAGGTGAGAAAACAGCGTTTCACGCTTCAGGCAGGGAAGACATTGACGCTAGGATGCTTGGAAGCGGCAGACCATTCGTTGTTGAAGTCTCAAAACCTAAAAAGAGACTTCTGGACCTGAAAAAACTCGAAGAAGCCATCAATAAGGCTGCTAAGGGTAAAGTTGAGATTTCCCGCCTCCGATTTTCAAACCGCGATGTCGTGCGGAAGCTGAAGAAGGCAGAATCCGCCCAGAAGGAGTACCGCGTGCGCATAGAGTTCGAAAACGAAGTGTCCGATGAGGACATGCAGTTGCTAGAGGATAAGCTGAACAGCACTCTGATCAAGCAGCAAACGCCCCTGCGAGTTCTGCATAGACGCGCGGATTTGACCCGAGAAAGGTACATATATAAGGTTAAAGTAAAGAAGGTGTCACCTAAAGAGGCTAAGATGCAAGTACGTTGCCAAGGTGGCCTCTACGTTAAAGAATTGGTGTCTGGCGATGAAGGACGAACAACGCCCAGTGTTTCAGAATTGCTCAAAAACCAAGCGAAGACTCTCAAACTTGACGTTTTAAATGTTATTATGGAAGATCCGGTTAGGTGAAAAATGAATGAAGCCATCAAAAGGTTATTGCGCGGGAACCCGCAGTCTTATGAGGAAAGCGCCCAGAGATAAGGGTAAACCGAAACTTACAAAGTTCCTGTACGAGTACGCGCTCGGCGCTAGCGTCATAATTAAAATAGACTCTAGCCAGCAGAAGAGTCTGCCTCACAGACGCTTCCACGGAAAAATCGGCAAGGTAGTTGACAAAAGAGGCCGCGGGTACGTAGTAAGCGTTGCTCAGGGCAATTCGGTCCGTGACATTATTGTTAGAACTGAGCATTTAGAACCGTACAAGGGTAGTTAGAATGAGCAAAAAAGAGGTAAGCGAAAGCAAGCTTACGCTGCCACAGGTTAAGAAGGTACTGGCGTCTGTTGGCGAGGAACACCTGGATCAGTTCCAGCGCCGCACGCTGGATTACGTGTCCAAGTTCGCCAAAGCGGACGCAGAGGCTGCTGAAAAGCTCTTGGAAACTCTTGTTAAGGAATACGGTTTAGCTGAGGATGAAGCGGTTCAGATAGTTAACTGCATGCCTGAAAGCATGGATGAACTGCGTATTTTTCTAGCCGGCGGTCGCAAGATTATCGAAAACTCAAAGTTGCAAGCCATCGTTGCGCTTTTAAACGAAAAAAGAGCTTTGAAATAGGAGAACCATCCACAAGTGTTTTTAAGCATTAAGGGGCTTAGATAGAAGGGACTACTATGGAGAAGCAATACGAGGAATACGCTTACGTACTGGACTTCTTGCAGCACGGTCGTCCAGGTTTTCGTCCCACTGGGCGCGCCGGTTACCGAGCGGGCGCTTTGATCGAGTGCATGGGAGAGGAGTTTTTCACGCTTTTGGAAGCGTTGGTGAAAGAGGGGCTGATACTGAAGCCTGCGGATCGTGTTTACGTGGGAAAAAGCTCGCGGGAAGAAGTCACTTACATTATCGGCAGAATAGGTTATGACGAGTTGACGGCTTCAGCTAAAGCTGAGCTTCCATCTACGATAAGCAAGATCGTGTCGAATCGTGAGAAATGGTTCGTAAACTTTTTCAACACAGCGAGAGCGATCACTCCACGCATGCACGCGTTGGAGTTGATTCCGGGCATTGGGAAAAAGTACATGTGGCAGGTCATAAACGAGCGTGAGAAGAAGCCTTTTCAGAGTTACGAAGAAATCATTAAGCGGACGGAACTGCCTAATCCCGTTAAGTTGGTTACCAAGCGGGTTATGGAGGAGCTTGAGGGTGACAGCAAATACCGTTTGTTCACTCGTTTTCACTAAGACGTTGGGTTGTTTAGCGGGTAGATGAGCCTTCAAGAAACGAAGCATCTGCTTCGAACGCATCGAATTCTTCCGAACAAGCTTTTGGGGCAGAATTTCACGGTTGACTCTTCAGTTTTTCCAAAATTGAGCGACTATGCTTCTTTAAGCAACCGTGATGTGGTGCTGGACGCTGGCGCAGGTTTCGGGTTCCTGACCCGTTTCTTAGCGAGCAAGTCTAAAGCGGTGGTGGCGGTTGAGAAAGACCCACGCGTCGCGGAAGTTCTCCGTGAACAGCTCAAAGCCTTAACCAACGTGACAGTGATTGAAGGTGATGTACTGAAGGTGGCAGTTCCTGACTTCAACAAGGCTGTTTCGATTCCTCCTTACTACCTTTCATCGCATCTGGTAACGTGGCTGCTTGACCGCGGCTTCGAGTGCGCAGTCTTGATTTTGCAGCAGGAGTTTGCCCGCCGCCTAGTTGCTGCCGTGGGCACTGAAGACTTCGGGTGGCTAACGGTTGTCACTTACCACAAGGCGGAAACCGAACTCTTGGATGCTGTTCCGAATTGGATGTTTCATCCCCAACCTGAAGTGGATTCAGTCATTGTCCGGCTGAAGCCTTGGGCGGCGTCGCCGTTCAGCGTGAAAGACGAAGCGTTTTTCAGGCGCTTAGTGCGGTGGCTGTTCACGCAGCGTAACAAGAAGCTCAGCAATGCTATAGCGCCGTTCATTAGATGCGAACGCAAAGTGGGCAAGGCAGACGCTGGAAAGATAGCATCCGCTCTTCCGTACAGGGGCAAGCGCGTGAGAGAGTTGTTTCCCAAAGACTTCGGAGCATTAGCAAATGCACTCGTCAATTAAGAAAGCGTACTTCGGTGACTACGTTTTCGCTGTGTGCGAGAACGTGTACGAGCCTGCGGATGACTCTTTCCTTTTCGCCGAAAACCTATGCGTGAACGACGGCGAGCAAGTGCTGGACATGGGCACTGGCTGCGGCATACTGGGCATTCTTGCTGCAAAGAACGCGCGCGAAGTGGTTGCTGTTGACGTGAACCCATACGCCGTGCGATGTGCCAAACAGAACGCCTTTTTCAACAATGTTCAAGACAAAATAGCCTTCCTTCTGGGAGACTTGTTCACGCTGCTGAGTGAAACTGAAGAATTCGACGTGATCCTTTTCAATGCTCCTTACTTGCCCGCGGAAGAAGTTGAAGCAAACTCTTGGCTTGGTCGCGCTTGGGCTGGAGGCACCGCTGGCAGGCAAGTCATAGACCAGTTTATTTCTCAAGCGCCAACTCATTTGAAGCGGACGGGCAGAATTCTTCTGATGCAGTCCACGCTGGCGAATGTGGAGGAAACACAGCTCAAATTTGCAGAGTACCACATGAACGCGCAGGTTGTGGCAGACCTTGCTTTGCCCTTCTTCGAAACCTTAGTCCTGCTGAAAGCCACGTTTCATTCTTAGAACTAAGAGTGTATAGTGCTTGTTTCAGAAGTTGATTGAAAAAGGAAAAAGGGGGTTGGTTGTTGTGTGGTTTTTGGTTTTTGTGGTTATTTCTTTCTGAGGACTACTACAGCTAAGATTATTGCGATCAGGATCACGATTGTGGCGACTATTATGTATGTGCTGGTCGAATCTGAAGTTGACGATGTCGTTGTAGTTCCCGCTGCTGCGGCTGCTGTCACTACTACTGCTGTTTCTGCGTATGAGCCACCGTAAGATTCAGTTCCGCCGAAGCTGGCGACAATTGTGTACTCACCCTCAGTCGTTGGAGTCCAA
>CAYGVV010000037.1:0-11069 GCA_964353395.1 uncultured Candidatus Bathyarchaeia archaeon
GTTCTAAGGCTGCATGCGCCTACCCGGGGCGGTATCGCGGCTTGCCGCGCCCTTCTTCGGCTCTCAAGCCGAGCCATTCTCCAGACAGCGTGGCATGTTCGGGCCTTGGTGGTGTCTGTTTGGCGTTTGATGAAACCTTACGTTTGTTGTTGTGTCGCTTTTTTGGCCTGTGCATGGTGTCATTGAGCGTTTTTTGGCTCGTTCACCCTTCGCTCCTGGTCCTTGCGGATGGGAGTTGCATCTTTTTTTGATGGCGTATGATAGATTGCTGAACTGTTTTAGAAGCGGGTTTCGCTAATATAAGTGTTGTGTCGTGGGGTATAAGGGTTTTGAATGGAAACGGTTTAGGCTGGGGCAGGTGGGTTTTTTGTTTTGTGGGTTCTGTGGGTATGTTTGCGATGAGGCGATGTGTTGCAAATTGGTTGCCGTTGGTTGCTGGGGGTGCATTGGTTTATCGTTGACTGCTGGCGCTCTGTTGCTCGCGGGTGTAGACCCCCTCCCTTTTTTATAGGTTCAGCATTTGTGGGCTTTGCATGTTGAGGGTTTGTGCGTTCATTTGGGGTAAGCTGAGGTTCAGGCTGCGCTTGTGAGGTGCGGTTGATGGTTGTCGGTTGCAGTTGCAGGTTGGAGAAGGCTTAGAATAGGTTTCTGTGGGGAGTTTCGAAAACATGATTGGCAGTTTTTTCTGCCATATGGCAAGAATTATTGCCCGTTGCATGAAGGACTACCCTGCCATTTCAAGCTGAACCAGAATTCATTCGCAACCTAACCTTTTGACGAAGTCTTTGAGGCTTGTTTTTGACCCTTTTGCCATTTCTTTTTCTGCGTTGTCAACTCTGGGGAATATTGGCAGCAAAACATTTATTTGCCGTTTGTATAACTATTTGTCGGTGATTGAACCTGTCTGTCGAAGTTGGCAAGTACGGACGCATCGTATTGCCCAAGAAGCTCCGCCAGAAATACGGCATGTATGAAGGCATCAGACTAATCCTAACAGAGTACATGGGTCACATCTGTCTCACGCCCGTGAACATCTATGAGAAACCAACTGAAGCGCTGTACGGATCCGTGAGACCGGAGAAACCGATTGAGGAGCCCAAGCGCGTGGCAAGAGAGTACATCCGAAAGAAGTTGGCTGAGGATTTTCAGTGACCCGGTTCGTTGACTCCAACGTGTTCATCTACGCTCTCACAGCGCACCCGCATTTTGGGAAAACAGCTAAAAACATTCTCGAACGCATAGAGAAAGGCGAGGCAGCCGTAACCTCTACACTAGTGTTATGTGAAATAGCTTGGGTGCTGGAGACCATGGGTAGGCAAGGAGACATCAAACCCACCCTCGAAAAGATACTTTCTTACAAGACTCTTGAAGTCGTAGATTTCAATGAGGATGATCTGTTGATGGGCGCGAGCAACATGGCCGCTGAAAACATAGATTTCAACGATGGCGTAAACCTTGCTTTGATGATGCGCTTAGGCGTCTCGGAGGTTTACTCCAACGACCAGAAGCACCTAGGTAAATTGGAACTCTTGAAGCTGGTTTTCAGTTGACTCCAGCGCGAATTTGACGTCGCGATAGGTATTTTTCTATTTCTTTCTCCGCGTTGTCCGCTTTTATGAATATGGGCACGTTCTCGATGCCTGTGGCTATGTAGCTGCTGAGGAGCCATTCGCCAGGCGCAAACTCCAAAGTCTTCTCCAAGATGCCCTTGTCTATCATGAACGTGTCGCTTATGAGCAAGCGGTCATATGGGCGCGGTAATGTGCCGACGAAGTACGTGTGAAGCTGCTGCAAAGCGTTGGTATTCAAGTTTGCAATACGCTGTGTGCTGACGCAGGCGCCGATGCCGTACTTCCTTCCTTGCCGAAGAATCGTTTCCACTTGCCTGCTGCATTTTTTGTCTATGCCGCCTGAATCCCCCATCGCAGGGATAAACTCTTGCGCCTCATCAAACACAAGCAGAACATACGGTTTGATCTGGAACTTCCGCTTCCGCTTAGCAAGCAAATCCTGCGTTAAAGTAATAACCAGCTCCTTTAGGGTGAACGGGTCAGAGATGGAGATGCATACAAGCCGAGTTGAATCGTCCTCTATCAAACGGCGGATTTTCTCAGCTGTAAACCCGCCTGTTTCCTTAGTTTCTTTTTCACGCTTGTGCTTTATCAAGTCCAGAATAGTCGTGCGCGTAGTTGCCCACGCAAATAACCCGCTTTTCTCATGCACCTTGAACTGGTTAACAGTTTCAACCGCCACATTATCCACGAACTCCACGAAAGCCTCGTTGACTTCTTGCCCTTCGCTTAACCCGTTTTCCTCCATAAACTCAAGCACAGCGTCATGTATTTTGTCAATGGCGTTCATGTAATGCGGCTTGTCAACGCTGTCTCTTCTCTGGTTATCCAACTCATCAATGAACTGGCTGAAAGTGGGAACCTTCTGCTTAGGCTTCGTGTAATACGCCACTTTCCCCTGATCCATAACTCTTTGAAGACTCACCTTGATGCGCTCATCCGACTCATACTCCCGCGGCTTAACCACGGAGTTGAAAAACTGCTCCACTGAGTCAATCCTATTTTCAAGGATAATCTTGGCAGGAAACGCTGGATCCGCCAGCACGTCCAGCATCAGGAACGCATACTCGCAGCTCAAGTCAAAAAGCACGACCTTCGTGTTGCCTCCAGTGTGGAGAAGGATGCGCCTAAGAATGTTGGAGGTTAAATTGCTTTTCCCTCCGCCTGTGAACGCGAAGACGCCGAAGTGGTACCGCACAAGCTTCTCGAAATCCACGTAAATCGGAATCACCGTCTTGTTCGCCTGGAACATCTTGATTAAGCCAAGCCTCGGGTCCAAACGAGCGTCCTCCGAAGTTTTCAGCGTGTCAATGTTGAGTTGCTCGGTGATTTTCTTGTTGTACATACGGTTAATCATGTCACTATTCAGCAAGTAAACGGGGCTGCCCACGACAGGATAAGAGAAGCCCTTAGAAAACTCAAAGTCGCAGCTGCCGCTCAAAGTCAAATCGTAGTTTATCGGCACCGCGTCAATCTGAATCATCATCGTGCTCTTGTCATCAGTCTGCCAATCCTCTTCGCTTTGCTCAATAATCTCAAACTGCATCGGATAATAACCATGATCGCTCAAGCCCTTCAAGCCAAAATGCTCAGGCCACACGCGGCTAATCTCCATAAGCGTGTACCGCTCCATACTCGCGCCTGCCTGCTTAAAATTCTTCACAGCCAAAAGCATGCCCTCTTCCAGCACGCCCATCAAGTCCCTTTGATACTCAATTTTCACGCGGCATTGATAACGCGCGCTCGTACCCGTGGCTTTCGCGTCTTCACCGCCGCCGAAATAACGCGGGATAACAGCGGCTAATCGCGCGTGGAATTTGCCGTCGAAATCCGTGAAACATGCTGTGTTAAGTGCTTTCTCTTCTCGTTTGTTCAATTTGGCTTCGCCTCTCTCGGAAAGTGCTCATGTAAAATATGAACTTTCGCAATTTATGATTATTCAAAATCCAACCTGCCGTGGTGTCCACCACACACTTGAACTGGCTGTAATTCCACTTGGCAATTTTGTCCGCAATGAACAACGCCTTGTTATGCCCGAAGGCTTCGGGGATGTTCGCGGGCGCCATAGCAACCAGAATTGTCATCGTCAAGTTCTGCAGCTTGTTAGGAACAGTTTTGTCCCTGTACAACAACACCTCAACGGGCTCTCTGGTGCCGTCGCTCAACTCATTCCAGAAACGCACCGTGCTCTCAGGTTTGCAGTCGAATTCGGGATACGCAAGGCGATCGATCAAAAGCACGTTGCTTCGCAGCATCGGATCAGACTTTGCTTGGCTCAACTGCACATACGTCTTGAGGAAGGCTTTTTCAAGGCTGATTTTGTTTCTGATGGCGCCTGAAACGTAGCCCCTGCGTCCTTCGCGGTCGGGCTGCATGGTTCGGAACGCGCTGTCATATTCGATGAGGCTCCAAGGCGGCTGCACCTTGTCAGTGTTAAAGATGCTTGCGGACTGGAGAATCATGCGGTCCGTGTTCGGCAGCTCCTGCAACGCCTCAATCCGCATGCTTGTCTTCAGCAAGCCTTCTATGTGCATTATTGGAACGAGTTGGCGTTTAAAGTCGCGTGCCGCCGTGTCTTTCGTGACGCCGACAAGCAGGATGCGTTTCCGCCAGCACTCCTCTATCAGCATCTGCAGCGTGAACAACGTGAGGAAAGCAATGTCCAGCGTGGTTAACCAGTGCTCTTTGCCGTCTTTGGTGATTTTCATGCTGCTAGATGTTTCAGTGCCGAGTGTTTTGGCGAAGAAAAGTTTGTCGCCCAGTTCGAGGGTAAGTTTTTTTATGCGCTCCCAGCTTGCAGCGTAACGCGGGTTCAAGGAATATGCTTCGTCTTTTTCTGTGAGAACTTGTCTTTCCGCAAGAGCTTTCAGGGCGCCTTGTACTCGCTGCGTCCTCTTCTCATCGGCGATGCCGAAGGCGGAAAGTATCTGCTTCAGGGTTAACGTTTTTTCCCGTTCAAGAAGCGCGATTAATGCTGGTCGCAGGTGGTCTGCTCTTGGCGGAGGCAAACCCAAAGCAGGGTTAAACACGCGCTGCCTCGCGAGGACTAAGTCGTTTCCGTCAACGGCTACGTCGTCGCCGCTGGTTCGGTAGCCAAGCAATGTGCTTTTGACATGCCAGAAACTCGTTTTCCGCGTTTCGTACAGGAGGCTGGCACGTTCCGTGCTGAGGCTGCGGTCCATGAGCAGGATTCGCGTGTTCTGCGCTGGGTCCATGGCAAGCTTTAGTGCGAGGTAGTACTCGCTGAAAGTCATTATGGCGTTGGCTATGAGCGAGTTGTTAGCTATCTCCTCCTCCGTCCACGGCTTAGACGGGTTAACTTCGCCTGGCTGCTCTTGCGCGGCGTAGGTGTGGTCCACATCTGGGATTTCGTTGATGTAGATTGGGACGACGCTGCTTATGCCCATGTTCTGCTGAATGGTTCTGGCGTCGTACTTCACCTTGGGTGCTGCAGCACTAGAGAGTGTTACGGCGCCTGTGGATGCATAGGCGCCGCCGAAGAAAATGACCATGTCAAACAGCGGACGCGAGTACATGGTGCCGTCTACAGCTGCGAAGCGGACCGTGTCTGACCCGAAGAATTCAGTAGCGGTTTCCCACGCTTCCTTCTGACTGAAACCTGTCCGCATGAGGTTGACGAGTAAGTCATCGTAGAGGTTCTTGAGCGCGGAGAAGCGCTGCTCGTAATCCGTGACTTGTTTGGTGGCACCTTGCCTAAGCGTATCGCATGTACGCTTCACGGTATCGCTGAGCGTGGGCGCCGTCACTGTCTTTCACCTGTCCGTTCCACATTGGGCTTCAGAGAGTAAAAAGGATTGTTAACACGTAAACGCTTAAAACAAACGCAGGCTAGCGCATGGCTGGAAAGGAGCAGGAAGCAATGCAGCAAGTGATAATGCCGATTAGGATTAGCCAGATTTTTTACTGACTAATTCAACGGTTGCTCCTAACGCTTGACCGGGCACTCCTTTTTTGAATTTGACCCTGACAGTGCCGTTCTTTCCGTGCAAACCTAGGATTTTCCCGACAAACTTTTTGTTTTCGCCCTTCCACGTAACTTTCCGTCCAATAAATTGGCCTGCCTGAGCAACAGAATCCACGTGTGCAAATTGAACTAGGCATTCGCGCGACATTTGCGCTCGGATACCGATTCGATAATTCATTATTCTTCCATAAACTGGTTGAGACAAAATTCTTCACCGTAAACGCACATTGTAAAGTCAAACTTGCTTTTAAAGCTGTACTATACAAAATCAAACCCTTAGGTAACAACCGGCTGAGTATTTTGAAGCTTTCAGAAAAATGCGAGTCGGTTAAAGGGGGGTTGACTTGATAATTTTTGATGGTTTTCTCGTCTAATTTATAGTTTTTAAGGGATAGGTTTTTAAAGCAAAGCCTGTCAATGATGCATGTGCAAAACTTATTTTGCGCATAATAGCATATAGGAGTTGAAATAGCAGAATGTATAATAAAGAGTCACACAAGGCAGTCTGTGCTGACTGCGGAAAGGAATGTGAAGTTCCCTTCAAGCCAGACGGCACCAGGCCAGTTTACTGCCGAGAGTGTTACGCTAAACGAAGACCACCACGAAGATTCTAAGCTCACAAGCTAACAATCTAACTTCGTTTCCAACATTTTTTCTTTTTATTTCATTTTATTTTCCATCTGCACGTTTCTTGCGCAGATTACGATTTCTGAATCCGTTTCGGAGAAAAAACTAGCAAGGCATATTAAGTTTAAACATGTTTAAACAATCGTTACAAAAAGCTTAACTGGAACACAAGTTTTCAGGTTTAGCTTAACCGTAGTGACCCAATTGAAAACTGTGGATGTTGCAGCTTTCGCCTTAAACATAGCATTGTACGTAGCAGTCGGCTACATATTCTACACATTTATCCCGATCAAGTTTGAGCAGGTTAGATTTTGGCCTCCAGTAATCATTCCAGCAGTATTCGCTGTGGTCTTTGGCCCGCTCGTCGGCGGCCTAGGCGCTGCAGTTGGCATATTCCTGAGCGACATCATCCTTGGCGGCAATCCTCTGCTGAGTCTGATGGCTGGAGTAACCAGCAACTTTGCAGCTTTCTATCTCATCGGCTACATCGCAAAGAAGAAGACGCGCTGGGCTGTACCAGTGGTGGCTTACGGTGTGGCTACTGCTCTGCTCATGTGGATAGGCTACGCTTACGCGGACCTCACTTTTTGGGCTAAGCTCGCCTTTATGGGAGTAGCCGCAGCGTGTTACATTATTTTCTTGGTGCCCGTCGTTGTCTTGAGAAATTCTAGATGGCGGAGCTTTGAAGTGGGCTCCATAGTCGGCATGCTCGTAGGAGCCGCCATAATCGGCGTCATGGTTCCCGTTTACACTCAATTCTTCGCGCCCGCGGCGACGCCCTTCGCCGTTCCTGTTGCTCTTGCAACTTTCTTCTTCACGTTTTTCACGGAAATCCCGTTCGTCCTAATTCTTGGTCCACCCATTATTTGGGCGATTTACAGGGCGTTTCCAAGTTTTAGGAGCAAAGAGGAAAAAAGGGAACAACCGTGAAGAAGACCGCTTGGGCTTTTTCGCCTGCCGGAATATCGAGCTTCTTTGAGATTTGCGACAGAACGGACGACGGAACACTCAACACGGACTTGGAGCGGGTAGGTGCCCGAGGTGGCGGATTCGGGCTTCAGAAAGGCGTCCTCACCGATGTTTCCGTGCAAAAAGCAAAAGCAAGCAGCATCCGCGTTTCTATTAATGGAAAGCTTGCGCCGGAAGCGGAAACTACAAGGACTGTTCTGCAGATGCTGCTGAGCAAGGCGGATGGAGCCTACGATGTTGTCTGCAACCACAAAGTTGAAGTCCCAATCGGGGCAGGTTTCGGCACCAGCGCAGGCGGCGCCTTAACCGCGGGCTTAGCACTCTCGAATGCTTTGGATTTGCCGTTGACCTATAACCAAATTGGCAAAGTCGCGCATGTTGCTGAAGTACAATGCAAAACTGGCTTGGGCACGGTTGGTCCGTTAATGATAAGCGGTTGCATACTAACGGTTGAGCCGGGTGCGCCAGGCATCAGCGTCATTGACCGCATACCGTTAAGCCCTGACTATGTTGTTGTGGCGGGCGTTTTTGGGCCTACTCCCACGAAGCAGGTGCTGTTGTCAACTGAAAAGCGGCGCTTGGTCAAGCGTTATGGACAGAAAACTTTGCAGGCTATTCTGGCTGAGCCAAGCATAGAGAATTTTTTGGCGTGTTGCTGGGAGTTCGCGCAGAAAACGGGTTTCGCGACTGAGCGCGTTAGACGGTTGGTGAAGCTAGCGGAGAAAGCTGGTGCGGTTGGCGCGGCGCAGAACATGGTTGGCGAGGCAGTTCACGCAGTTACATTAGAGGAAAACGCTGCTGCCGTGGCGGAAGCTTTTAAGCAGGCTTTGCCAAAAGAGAGCATTCTCGCGAGCAAGATTGACTTTCAAGGAGCTAGGCTGGTAAGCGGGCATGAAAGAATTTAGGAAGGTGGCGGTCGGCGGAACATTCGATGAGTTTCACCGAGGTCACAAAGTCTTGCTTTTGAAAGCGTTCGAGATTGGCGAGTGCGTCCTGATTGGCTTAAGTTCTGATGCGCTTGTTATGAAGATGAGTAAGCCACATGTGACGGCGTCCTACATTGAGAGGTTGAAGGGGCTTGAAACATTTTTGAGCGATTTAGGTTTGTGGAATAGGGCGGAGGTTGTGGTTTTGGATGACCCGTACGGTTCGTCAATCAAGGACCGCTGCATGCAGGCGCTTGTCGTGAGCGAAGAGACCCAGCCAACAGCCTTCAAAATCAATGAACGCCGAGAGAAAGCTGGGTTGCCGCCGCTTAAAATAGTCACTGTCAGCATGGTTCCCTCGCAGAACTGTACACCAATATCCACTACGAGGATTCGGAAGGGCGATATGGACCGCGAAGGACGCTTGCTGAAGTATCAATAGCGAACTAAAGTTTTAACAAAAGAGAAAAGAAGAAGGGATTATTTCTTGGTTAGTTGCTTTCGCAGTTCTTCATACGTGGCTTTGATGTCTTCCACGGAAGCTTCGTCTTCCAGCGTTGAAACGTCGCCTATTGGCGCTCCAACGAGCACTGCTTTGAGGATTCTGCGCATGATTTTCCCACTGCGAGTCTTCGGCAACTTGTTAACTATGAGGATAGCGTCTGGCGTGGCAATCGGACCTATAGTTGTCCTGATGTGCTTCACAAGTTCCGCGCGTAACTCTTCACTTGGCTGGAAACCGCTTCTCAACGTGACGAAGGCCACTGGCACTTCACCTTTCACAGCGTCTTCCTTGCCCATCACCGCTGCTTCAGAAACGGCTGGATGCGAAACCAAAGCGCTTTCAAGCTCTACCGTGCCGATTCGGTGTCCTGCCACTTTCAGAACTTCGTCTGCCCTGCCGAGAAGCCAGAAGTAACCATCTTGGTCGCGCACTGAGTAATCTCCAGTGTAGTACGTGTTGGGCCATCTTCCAAAGTACGTCTGCTTGAATCTTTCAGGGTCTTTCCACAGGGTCTGCAGCATTCCTGGCCACGGTGATTTTATCACGAGGAAACCTTTGGTGCCAGTGGGGACTGGTTGTCCCTTCTCGTCATAGATTTGTGCGTCAATGGCTGGCAGCGGAAGAGTGGCTGAACCTGGCTTTAATGGTGTAAGTTCTATGCCTGAAAGCGGGGAAATCATGAATCCGCCTGTTTCAGTCTGCCACCAAGTGTCAACTATTGCAAGTTTCTCTTTGCCGATTATGCGGTAGTACCATTTCCAAGCTTCAGGGTTAATGGGTTCACCGACTGTGCCTAAAATGCGCAGAGTGCTCAGGTCGTGCTTGAGTACCCACTGCTCACCGAACTTCATGAACATCCTGACAGCGGTTGGTGTGCCGTAAAGTATGGTTATGCCGTGTCTTTCAATTATGTCCCACCATCGGTCCTGCGCAGGATAATCAGGCGTTCCTTCAAACAGAAACGTTGTTACACCCACGCTTAACGGAGCATAAACATTGTATGTGTGTCCAGTGATCCAGCCGATGTCAGCAACGCACCAGTAAATATCCTCATCAGTTGGGTTAAACGCCCACTTAAGCGTCCAATAAGCCCAAACCAAGAATCCGCCTGTGCCGTGCTGAACACCTTTCGGCTTGCCTGTAGTTCCTGAAGTGTAAAGAATAAACAGCGGATCAGTAGATTGCATGTGTTCGGGCTCAACGTAAGCGTTTGCTCCTGCCTTAGCAAGTACATCATCATACAAGAAGTCGCGTCCCTCCTGCATCTTGATCGGCTGACCTGTCCTTTTGACAACAATTACTTTTTCAATGCTCGGCGTAATCTGCAGCGCACGGTCTGCATTGTCTTTGATGGCAACGGGTTTTCCTCGCCTGAAAGACCCATCTGCCGTGACGAGGATTTTTGCGCCACAGTCGTTTATCCTGTCTGCTAAGGCTTCTGCGCTGAATCCTGAGAAAACAACTGCGTGGATTCCGCCTAATCTCGCTGTGGCAAGCAGCGTTACGGGCAACTCTGGAATCACGGGCAAGTAAACGGCAACGCGGTCTCCTTTTTTGAGGCCGAAATCCTTGAAGACTTTGGCGAGCTTGTTTACTTCTCGGTAAAGTTGGTAGTAAGTGTAGGTTTTGACTTCACCCATCTCGCCTTCCCAGATGTACGCGAGTTTGTTCTTTCTGTGAGTCTTCACGTGCCTATCCAAAGCGTTGTAGGAAATGTTCAGCTCTGCACCTTGGAACCACTTGTAAAACGGAGCATCCGAATCGTCCAGCACCTTGTTCCACGGTTTGAACCAGTCGATGGCTTTGGCTTTTTCAGCCCAGAACTCCTGCGGGTTCTTCAGGGATTTCTCCCATTCTCGTTTTCGTTTCGCTCCAGAAGAAATTTTCTCGGTACTTGGGTAAAATTTCTCGTTAAATGGCAAACTAGATTCAGACATGTCTATACTCATTCCACGAATGTTGTGGGGGAAACCTTAAATTTTGAGAGTATAAAGCTTTTCGGTATCATTGCAGAAAATAAAAAAGGAACCTAGCTATTTTCAGCTTACCGGGCAGATTGGCAGCACCGTTTTCTGGTGAGCCACATTCAGCAGTTCGCTGCTGACGCATGGTTTTCGGGTACTCGAAAAACTAGCTGCACTATTGCTCACAGACCTATACCCCTCCCTCTTATATAGAGTAGACCAAGGCGTGAATTGTTCTTTGACCAAATAGTTAAGGGACCAGAATGATGCGAAAACACCCCCGTAAGCATAGCCCTCTCAAACCACATACTACAAAAATAGACAAGAAACTTTACTTAAAGAACCTGCTAACTACCGTACTTTAGAACACAAAATGGCTCTGTCTCATATTTTTTCTTTAGGCTATTGTTTTAGCCAGAAGAACCCAGCATTCATGCGGAATGAAAGAAACAAAACTGCCCAAATATGCACATCCAAGTAAACACAAACGAATTTGGAGACAATGCCACTCTTGTTTCTGCC
>CAYGVV010000038.1:0-11052 GCA_964353395.1 uncultured Candidatus Bathyarchaeia archaeon
AATGGTCGAAGGAAATGAAGAACGCAACATGATTTGTAAATTGCTTTGGACGTTTGTTTATTGTTTGAGATTGACGGAAGCCAAAAGAGCGGAAGCGGCACCATCCTGCGCCTTTCAGTAGCATTAGCCGCCATCAGAGGGGAACCGCTGCACATCTGCAACATCAGGCAGAGCAGGCCTCAGCCAGGGTTGAAGCCGCAGCATCTGGAAGCGGTGTTGACGGCGGCGAAACTTTGCAACGCCGAAGTGAAGGGCGCAACGCTTGGCAGCCGAGAACTCTGGTTTACGCCCAATGAAATAAGGGGAGGTGAGTTTGAAGCGGAAATTGGAACGGCGGGAAGCATCCCCATGTTGCTCATGACTGTGCTGCCCGTTTGCCTATTCGCCAAAGACACCGTGCACCTGCATGTGGTGAAGGGGGGAACAGACACCACCCATGCTCCAACCGTAAATTACCTGCGCAACGTGTTCTTAGCCGCGCTGAAACGGATGGGTGTTGACGCCGAATTAAAAGTGCATAAGTACGGTTACTACCCGAAAGGGATGGGCGAAGCAACCCTAACGGTGAAGCCCACACGCACCTTACAGCCTTTTCGCTTGGAAAACTTTGGCACGCTAAAAAGCGTGAGAGGCGTTTCAGTCTGCACCTTCCTTGCGGACAGAAAAGTTGCCGAACGACAAGCCAAAGCAGCGAAAAACTACCTTGCATCGAGAAGCATGACAGCAGACATACTCGTAGTAAATGACACTTCGAACACGCTGCAGAAAGGAAGCAGCATCACCTTGTGGGCTGAAACCGACACAGGAGCAATCATAGGCGCCGACGCCATCGGAGAACTCAGGAAAACAAGCGAAAAAGTCGGCGAAGAAGCCGCAGAAAAACTCTACACAGAACTCGCAGCCAAGCCAACTGTTGATGTGCACTTGGCGGACATGCTGGTTCCTTATATGGCATTGGCGGAAGGCGCCTCAGCGTATCTAGCGAGAACCGTTTCAGAGCATATGGAAGCAAACATCTGGCTGGCGGAAAAAATGTTAAACGCAAACTTCAACGTTAAGAAAGCTAATGCCGTTTGCAGAATTGAAAAAGTAGGCTGAACTTGAATGCCTAAAGAGTCGCTTTGCCTCAAAGTTGCGAAAATCAACGGCGAAAAAACACTTGCCTTAGCCAACAAACTCAATTTGAGCGATAAGAGCTTGATAATTCTAAAAGGCGCTGATTCGATTTGCATACCGCTCACGCGCAAACCAGAAGAGAACGAACTGGAGCTTTTTAAGACCCAAGCGCCAGAGTTTCAGCTGGCTGCGCATGTTTTTGCCGAGAAAAAACGGCGGGAAAAAACGTTTGCTGAAGTTCTCGAAAACCAGTTGGCTCCACATCTGCTAGTTAGTTTGCCACGCGCGCTGGATGTTATCGGGGACATAGCCATAATTGAAATCCCCCAAGAACTCGAAGCCCATAAAAGCGCTGTTGGCAAGGCAATTCTGGCGACCCACAAGAACATGCGAACGGTGCTTGCAAAGGTGGGCGCGATCAGCGGAACCTACCGGCTGCGCGACTTCGAAGTCATCGCGGGAGAGCACAGAACAAGCACGGTGCACAAGGAGTACGGGTGCAGCTACCAAGTTGACATGGCTAAAGCGTATTTTAGTCCGCGACTCTCGACCGAACACCAGAGAGTTGCATCACTCGTCCAGGAGGGCGAAACCGTGGTGGACCTGTTCGCTGGAGTAGGACCCTTCGCCGTGCTCATCGCCAAAAACCACCCAGACGCCAAGGTTTACGCCGTAGACATAAACGCGGACGCTGTGGAGTTGCTGAAGAAGAACATTAGGCTTAACCGAGTGGAAAACAGGGTTTACCCGATTGTGAGTGACGCAAGAGAAGTTGTTAACGAAAAGCTTTCAGGCGTGGCGGACAGGGTAATCATGAACTTGCCTGAAAAAGCCAGCGAATTCATAGACGTCGCCTGCAAAGCGGCAAAGTCTTCTGGCGGCACAGTGCACTTTTACGGGTTCATTCGCCTCCCTGATTCCTTGGAAAGCATGAAGCAGCGGTTCTCTGAAGCAGTGGAAAAAGCAGGCAGAAAAGTGGACACGTTCACGCATGCAAAGACAGTGCGCGCCACCGCACCCTACGAGTGGCAAGCCGTGTTAGACGCCAAAATCACTTAGCCATGCACTATCAGGGTGATTTTCACTTTCTGCCGCGGATTCTTCAGCTTCGCCACTAACTCTCTGCTTAAGTCTTTGGCGGCTTTGTCCGCGTGGACAGCCAAGGTTCGGTCAGACACGTAGTCACTTTTCCGTATCACCATCTCTCGGGGATGAACCAAGATTAAATGTGAAGAGCCTTGAGCCCGAACTTGCTCAGAGACTTCGTCAGCTTCGATTATGATGGTTAGTTTAGCTTCGGGTTTCCGCAGGGCTTCTTTGAATTCAGAACTCAGGTCGGTTAAGGCTTTATCAGTTGATACTACGAGTACGCAGTCACCGTTCCGTGACACATGCGTGTCCTTCGTGAATTCCAAAGTTGCCCGGTGCGTGGCTTGGATGTTCTCGTGGCCAAACCCAAAAATTGTTTCCCTTATCTCGGTCGGGTGCAATTTACTCTGGAACCTCTATCGAATCCACTTTGCCGTCCCCGTCCAAATCAAAACCCTGAATTACTGCCGCGAAGGTGTCTTCGCCGTGATACTTTTGCAGGGTTTTCTTCCAGAAGTTAGTCAACGCCAAAACGCAGGCTTTGGTTCCCACAGCTTTGTTGCCCGCCAACACTATGACGCACTTGGTGTTGTCCCATGGATTCGGGATTTTAGCCACTAACCCTGCGACGTCAGCGGTGTAAACGAGATTCGTTTTCTGAGAGACCAAGCCGCCGAACAAAAAGCCTTGCGCTGAAGACTGCATGCTGAACCGAATCGGCAAATGCCCGTTCAGCTCCTGCGTGAGAAGGTTCGTGCCTGGTCCACCTACAAGTATCAGGTTGTTCTTTTCTTCTTTCTCAGCTTTGACGTCTACGTCAAGTTTTATGGCGAACTCCCCCGGCATCTTGGCGAACTGCCCAAGGAAGAACGTGAGGTGCGCGGCGTAGTGGCCGTCCCTAGCGCTGGTCTTGAAAGGCCCATGCGGCGTCGGGCTGCCGACGACTATTTTTCCTTCGAAGGCGCCGTTTTTGTTGATGAATTCTTTGAAGAATCTTTGGATTTGCTCGCTCGCCCCCAAGAGCGAAGGCCGCTGCATTGCGCGGTATCCTTGTGGAAACTCAATACCGAAGGCATGCGAGACTGTTTTGTAGTACTTTGCTGTTGCGCCTTTCTTTTTTTCCTCTCTTTCAACGGTTATGGCTCCTGATTGCGCCAGTTTCCTGATGTGATAGTAGACTTTTTGTTCGTGGACGCCTAGTTGCCTTGCGATTTCCAGCGGGTACATAGCCTCTTCAGAGAGCATAGTTAGGATTTTCCAGCTTAGCCTGCCGAGAATCATCTTTAAGTCTTGTTCGTTGGGCATCATGCTGATTTCTTTGACTTTTTGTGTGTTGCCTTCTTCTTTGAGTAGCAGTTTCTTATCCATTATATTCGCCAAGCATACATGTACGGACTATTATAAAAAATTTTATCATAGTCGTCGGCGAGAAACCATGTTTCAAACGCTATCAGGATTTGAGCAGAGAAAAGGGCAAAAGGCAAACGGCTAAAAAAATGTTTTTAGGCGTTACGCAAAACAAACAGCCACCCCCGAAACAATTCCGTGTGAAAGACAAAAACCCTTACAAACTTTCTTATAGGCGCAAACATTTATCCTAAAAATGCTTATTAGCCGTTCGCCTGCATGAATAAGCAGAAAAGAAAAACAAGGTACAAAATGAGGCTTAGAAAATGTGCGGAATCTTTGGTTGCATAATGAAAGACGGAAACGCAGCACCAGTAATACATGCTTCTCTGAAGAGGCTCGAATACCGCGGCTACGACTCCGTCGGCATAGCCACAATACACAACGGTGAAGTCTACATAAAGAAAGACCAGGGAAAAATAGATGAAGTTCACAAAATCCTGAACCTTGACGATTTACCGGGAAGCATAGGCATAGGTCACACTCGATGGGCTACACATGGAGCACCTCTGAAAGTCAACGCGCACCCGCATGTTGATTGCAGTGGACAAATAATTGCCGTCCACAATGGCATCATAGAAAACTACGCCGAGCTAAAACAGGACCTGGAAAACCACGAGCACACCTTCGTTTCAAAAACAGACACCGAAGTAATACCTCACCTCATCGAAGAAGCTTTAAAGAAAAATCCCTCATTAACCCTCACCGAAGCGGTTCTGGAGTCCGCCAAGAAGCTCGACGGGTCTTACGCGCTTGCTGTGATTTCAACTAAAGAACCTGACAAGATAATATGCGCCAGAAACGAAAGCCCCCTCATGCTAGGCGTGGGAGAAAACGCGGTTTACTGCGCATCCGACTTGACGGCGTTCCTGCCCATGACCAACAAGGCAGTTATGGTAAACGATGGGGAACTCGTCATCCTCACAGCCACAGGCTACGAGATTAAACGCATCCAAGACTCCAGCGTCGTTACGAGGGAACCGAGAATCATCGACTGGACACCTGAAATGGCGGTTAAACAGGGTTACCCGCACTTCATGATTAAAGAGATTCACGAGCAGCCGTTGACTCTCCGAAACACGCTGAGAGCCCAAGAGCACTACCTTGACTTAATCTCAACTTTTCTTGACCGAGCAACTGAGGTCTTCCTCGTTGCATGCGGCACTTCTTACCACGCGTGTTTAGCCGCGTCTTACATGTTCTCAAAGCTTGCGTTCTTGCCGACGTATCCCGTGTACGCGTCAGAATTCGTAGAGCAGCACGGCAAATCGGTGAACATTGACAGCACCATTCTGGCGGTAAGCCAATCAGGCGAAACCGCGGACACACTTGGGGCAGTCACTTGCTCGCAGCAGCGCGCGGCGACAATCCTTGGCTTAACTAACACGGTTGGCTCAACTTTGACGCGGGTTTCGCGAGTTTACTTAGGTCAACAGTCAGGTCCCGAAATCGGGGTGGCAGCAACGAAGACTTTCACGTCGCAACTCTCCGTTTTGGCGCAACTGGCGCTTAGACTGTCAACAAAGAGAGGCAAAGTTTCACAGGACGAAATGGATTGCCTAGCCGAGAAACTGGAAATGTTGCCAGCAACCGTTGAAACCATCATTCTAACGCAAGAGGAAAAAATCAAACAACTTGCCAAGAAATACCGGGACGCAAAAATCTTTTTCTTCCTAGGCAGGGGAATCAACACCGCCACAGCCTACGAGGGCAGACTTAAACTAATGGAAATCGCATACGTTCCCGCCATCGCTTTTCCCGCTGGAGAGAGCAAACACGGCCCCATCAGCCTTATTGAACCGGGCTTTCCTGTGGTTTTCATCTGCGCCAAGGATGGTTTTACACATAAAACGTTGATTGGCAACATTATGGAGATGAAAGCTAGAGGCGCCTCGATAATTTCAATCATCGAGGAGGGCGACGAAGAAGTTAAAGCGTTGTCAGACGATTACGTTGAAGTTCCGAAAGGCATTCCTGAAGTGTTGTCGCCTATACCGTTCGTCATTCCGCTGCAGCTCTTAGCTTACTATATGGCGGTTGAGAAAGGAATCAACCCTGATACGCCGAGGAACTTGGCGAAGTCCGTCACCGTCAAGTAAGCTCTCCCCTTTTCCAATTATTCAATTTCTGAATTCATATACGTTAAAAGCACAGTCTACACATTAGTAATCAGGTGTTTCATCGTGGAGAAAGTGGGCTGGGAAAAACTCGTAGACAGCCTCATAAGACAAGACGTTTTGCGCTCGCCCAAAGTGATCAAGGCAATGCGTGCTGTACCCCGCACGAAGTTCCTTCCGGCAGATGTGCAAGGCTACACTGCTGCGGATACGCCGCTTCCAATCGGCTTTGGTCAAACAATTTCAGCGCCGCATATGGTTTCAATAATGAACGAAGCCCTGCAACTGGAAGTTGGTCACAAAGTTTTGGAGGTGGGGGCAGGTTCAGGATGGCACGCCGCTACTATAGCGGAGATCATAGCGCCTAGGGATGTGCCGCGGAGCGAGTGGGGGCATGTCTTCACGGTGGAGATTGTGCAGGGCTTAGCGGAGAATGCGAGGAGAAACGTAATGAACGTTGGTTACGGCGACCGCGTGACGATAATATTCGGTGACGGCTCGAAAGGTTACGTGGAGAAGGCTCCTTACGACCGCGTGGTGGTTGCTGCCGCGGCGCCGAGTGTGCCTAAGCCGCTGGTTGACCAGTTAAAGTCGAATGGGATTCTGCTGATTCCGGTGGGCAGCGCGTCCATGTTCCAGAACCTCATAAAACTCACGAAGCAGTCAGACGGAAAAATCAGGGAGGAAAACCTCGGCGGAGTAGCGTTTGTTCCGTTAACTGGAGAGCACGGACACAGGTTCTAAGCTTAGGTTTTAGCCGAACCACTTCTCCAAAGTGGTTTTGCCCTTCTGCTTCTGCTGACCTGCCTGCATCTTGTCTAAGGCTTTGCGGACGCGGTCTTCTGAGAAGTCTTTTTCGCGGACGAGGAAATCGACGATGCCTTCCACGTTGGGTTCCTTCCATTCTATTGTGTAGTTGTCGGTGACTGCTGGGTGCAGGAAAATCTCGCGTATGCTCTGCGGGGGATGGGGGAACTCGGCGTTCTTGATGTGCGGCAGCGCGTTTTCGAGGGTGCCGTGTTCTTTGATGAGTTTCAGGGCGGTTTTGGGTCCTAAGCCTTTGATGCCGTCGGGGTTGAAGTCTGTGCCGATGAGTATGCCTACGTCGATTAGCTGTTCATGGGTGATTCCGCATTGTTTCAATACGTTGTCTAAAGCGATTACTTCGGGCACGATGTCCACGTACACGTTTTTGCTGGGCAGTTTTCTTCTTCCCGAGATGGTTACGTTCCTGAGCAGCAGGGGCGCGCCGAAGAGGAGGCTGTCGTAGTCTTGGCTTGCACAGTAGTCCGTGTCGCCTTTACGTGTCATGTGTGCGGCTTGGGCTTCGCCTTCGCTGGGCGCCTGAACAGTCGGCAATCCCATCAGCGCGAGAAGTTTTTTGGCGTCGTCCTCCATGTAGTCCTTCATGCTCGTAGTAGCCTGCGCAAACATCCGCGCTTTCACCATGTCGCCCTTCGCCACGGCTTTCTCATAATGCACAGCCGCTTCAACTTTGACTTGGCGGCGCCGTTCAATCTCTTCCCACTTAAACACAGGCGGAGCACCATCGAAAACGTAAATCGGCTTAATCCCCATCTCCACAAGATTGCTCGTCCTGTAGAGCAAGCCGCTGAGGTGGCTGGTAACTTTGCCCGTGCTGTCCTTCAACGGCGTGCCGTCAGGCTGGCGGATGATGGCGAGGAACTGGTACAGCGCGTTGTAAGCGTCTATGGCTACGGATTTGCCGCCTAAATCCTCTAACTTAACCACTGACTTCGGAACAAGATCCCTCAGGTTTAAGCCCAAAATCTATCACGCTTAGACAATGGCATGGAACAGGTTTAATAAACTTGCGAATAGCCTTTTCGCCTAATGGATGAAAGAGTCAGACTGCAGAGAACTCGCGCAATGTTTATTTACCGAGTAGAACATTGTTTATCTGGTGAATCTGGCAAATGCAAGAAAGTCGAGTAGGTTCCAAGGGTGAATTGTTTCCGCCTAAGGAAATTAGGAAGAAGCTGGGTCTACGTGCTCGCACAAGGGTAAATTACAGGGTTGAAGATGGATTACTCATTGTCGAACCAGTTCCGACTATCGAAGAAGTTGTAAGTGAAGCTCCGGCTGTGGAAATAAGCTTGGAGGAGTTCCATAGTGCGCGGAAGGAGCTTTCGAAGAGGGCAGAAGTGTGAAAATTCTCCTCGATACTACATACCTCTTGCCCACAGTAGGAATCGCAGTAAAGGAACTGCCAAGAGACGCCATAAATAAACTTCTTAGCAGAGGTCATGAGATAGCCATAAGCCAAATCAGCCTGTTTGAGCTATCGGCGAAAGGCGCAAAATTCATCAAAAAAGGACTCCTCAAACCAGAAGTCGTAGCAAAGGGGATAAGGGCACTCAACTACAGCGACCAAATCGAAACCATACCGATGACACACACCCAGCTCCTGTTAACCGCGTTCCGCCTGAGAAACATGATGGACGACTTCGTCGACTGCCTTATACTCGCCACAGCCATAAACCACTGCGACGAACTCATTACAGAAGACAACGACATCCTCAACCTGAGAGACAACGGTGAACTACTCAAAGTAAATCCTGCCTTTAAAATAAAACCACTATCCGAAGTCTTGCCAAGAACGAAGTAACCCTAAACTAAGAACAATTTGTTTTCTGCAGCTCCCCCCAAAAACCATCACGCTTAGACAATGGCATGGAACCAGTTAAATAAACTTGCGAAGCCGCACTATTCGGGAATCGACTTAGAAATTTAAATTGACGTTTTGGCAAATATCCTATGGTGAGACATTGACCTGGCAAGAACAAAAAGTTGGCTCGAGAGGGGAGTTCATTCTTCCCCCGGAAATAATGAAAGCCCTGAAGTTGCAGCCTGGGGATAGGGTTTTGTTCCGTCTGGAAGGCGACAGAATAACTGTGACAAAAGTAGCTGAGAGTAACAAATAGCAGGGATAAGGGCAGAAAAGCGCGGCAACAAGCGAATAGCTAAGTAGTGAAAAAAAGAAATACTAGTAACGGTCTAACAAGTTAATATGAAACTGCTTTTTGAAGAAGCACTCCAGACATGCTTCAAACCACCAGAAGATAGAATTAAGAAACTTAAGGCTTGGGTTAACAAGGCAAACTCTGCAAGAGACACAAATAATCTAGAGGCTTTCCCAAACCAGTATGACAAGGCTGAAGAACTAATTACTTTCTACACTTTTGCTCCTTTGGTGTTGAGTATAAATAAAGTAGGTTTAACCAACAGGATTCTTGGTTTAGCTGGCATCAGTCCATTTGAAGAGAATGTAGTAAGTGTAGAATTGGAACGACAATTTAGCCCCCCAGTTGGCTATTTGCAATGGCTAAAGAAAGAAGTTAAGAATCATCCAATAAGGTACATCAGAGAGAAGTCTGCTGACCATCTTAAAACAAATAAGCCCCTAGAATCACGTACTCATGTAGACGCATTTATTGAAACTGACAAGCTGCTTATCTTTTTTGAAATCAAGTATACATCAGACATCGCTCATAGTACAACTTATAATCCTTACAGAAACCAACTAGCAAGATTAATTGATGTTGGGCTAGATGTAGCGAAGTGTAATGGCAAGGAAGTGCTAGTTCTCTTGTCTACACCTGCTACACTTTATGAAAGAAGAAGCAGGTTATACTTCTATAAAGTGCAGGAATATTCAGACCCTTTGATTATTCAAAGAGACATTGGATGGAGAACTGTCTCAGAGATAAAGGATAACCTTTTGGCAGTGAAATGGATTCCTCTGGAAGAACTAGCTAGCTTGCTCTACAAAGATTTTGTCCATGCTGACAAAGAAGAGGCATTAGCATTTTTCAAAGAAAGGAACTTGGCTTAAGTCATGGAATGTTTGTGAAGGGAACGTTGACTAATTAGGCTTCAACCAATCTTTCTTTAGCGTCCCTTCATCATCAAAGTAAGGACAATTCCATTCGCCATAACTGTTGTAGATTTCATTCATGATTTCAGATGATATCCACTCCTGTTTGGAATCAACAGTTCGTGTTGAAAACTCCCTTGACGTCAGTATCGTGTTTCTCTGACTGGCAGGTTGCTCTCTGTTAGCTTTGCCATCAGGTAACCAACTATTGTCTAGTGGCTGTAACTGGCATAATATTTTAACATCACCAAAGAAGTTGTATTTTTGATAAACACTGGACGCCAGTTGAAAAGTGTGGAGGAGCCTAATGCAGAAAAGCGGACTCTTCAAATATTTTCTGCCATTGTATTCCCATTGGAAATAAGCCTTGTAATTCAAGCATCCGTTTCTATGAATTTCAAGTTTCTGAAAACCAGTATTGCTGTTATCATCAATTTGACATTCTATGCCAGCAGAGGATGGTTTCATCTTGGCAACTGGATATACTCGTGATGGATTGTGATTAGGCTGGAAGTCAATTTGCTTAAGCCAATCAAATTCGTTTGGATTGTTTGTATCAATCAAATGACCTATTATTGTTGGGATAACAATTATTTGCCCCATCAAGTAATGGGCTTCTTTCTTTGCTTCATCCAATAGAGGACTAAGATATTTCTCCACTTCTTCATACCCAACGTATCTTCTTCTATAAGCATCATTAACTTCCATTTCTGTCATAGGTGATGCCTCAAACTGATATCTTTTGTAAAATCGTTTATCCTCACTATTCATGTGAGGCTTTAGGTAACTATTTGGGATCTCAATAACGAGAATTGATTTTGTTGAATCCATATCAATTCTTTTAATCTTTACGTTTAGTCTTGGCTGTATGCTCCCCAAAATTATTTGCTCAATTCTTTCTGTATTAATTTGGGTATTATCTATTCCCAAGATTTCTTCAGGATACCCGCCTCGCCCTGTTTCCCTAATTCCAAAAACTAAGTATCCACCTTGAGTGTTGGCGAAAGCGGATACCTGTTTCAGAATCTTACTGTCTTCAATGAGGCTTTCTTTATAATCTAGAATCTCACTTTCACATGTTCTGTTATGCATTAATCCTTCTATGTCTTGAAAACTAATATCCTTGAGAGGTTTAAGAAACACCACTGCAACACAACCTCAAGCGTAACTATCTTTGAATAGCTTTTAAACTCTTGTCAACCTTTAACTAAGAAAGTAAAGTTTTCCCCAAGTTATTTTCTGTCTAAATAAGATCTTACGGCTCAGTGTCTGTTTATGACACTTTTTCGGATTTAACCGCTTTGCGCTCTTGGTGTTGATTACTTGCTTTTAAGATGACAGGACGGGAGTGATCTGTAAAGCAGAAGAATCAGTGCCGTCATATTTTGAGTCCTATTAGTAATAGTATGCAGAAAGGGGGGAGGG
>CAYGVV010000039.1:0-10978 GCA_964353395.1 uncultured Candidatus Bathyarchaeia archaeon
AGTGAAACAAAGTGCTTGTAACAAACAAAGATTTAATGGTTCCCGCAAGAAAAAACGGCTATGCCATTCCAGCTTTAAACGTGCAAAATCTTGAAAGCCTAACCGCAGCAGCAGAAGCTGCCGTGGAAGAAAAATCACCCGTCATTTTGCAGATTACGCCAAGCGTCATCAAATACGCTGGTTTACCCTTCATAACTGGCTTGGCAAAAACCGCCGCACAACTCGCCACAGTCCCCATATCCATCCACCTTGACCACGGAGAAGACTACGAAACCGCAGCCAAATGCGTCGAAGCAGGCTTCTCAAGCGTCATGATTGATGGCTCATTCCTGAAATTCGAAGAAAACATCGCCCTAACCAAACGAGTAGTCAACACCGCACACCCAAAAGGAGCATCAGTTGAAGCAGAACTCGGAAAACTCGCAGGCATCGAAGAACGCAGCATAGAAGAAAAAGACGCCATCCTAACGGACCCCAACACCGCAGCAGAATTCGTCCAAAAAACAGGAGTCGACACATTAGCAGTGGCAATAGGAACCAGCCACGGAGCATACAAATTCAAAACCGAAGCCAAACTAGACCTCGAAAGACTCAAAACAATCAGCCAAAAAGTCTCCATACCACTCGTCCTACACGGAGCAAGCAGCGTACCCCAATGGCTCATCGAAAAAGCCACAAAATACGGCGCACAACTCAGCGGCGCAAAAGGCATACCCGAAGACCAATACAAAAAAGCCATCGCACTGGGCATAGCAAAAATCAACATAGACACAGACATGCGCTTAGCCTTCACCGCCACAGTCCGCGAAGTCCTCACAAACTCGCCCAAAGAGTTTGATCCGAGAAAGATTCTGGGTCCAGCAAAAGAAGCCATGAAACAAGTCGCAAAAAGCAAAATGCAACTCTTCGGAAGCTCAGGAAAAGCCTAGGAGGACGCAAGCACACGAAAGTTGGCGTACTAAGCGGAGGTGGCGACGCTCCGGGAACAAACGCGGTTATCCGCGCGGTCGTCAGAAGGGGTCTTCAGCTTTACGGCGATGAAATCATAGGCATCAGAGATGGCTGGCGTGGATTGATTGAAGGCGAATTCTCACCACTTAATCTGGATACAATCATTGGAATTCTCACTCGTGGAGGCTCCATCTTGGGGTTTTCGCGGACAAACCCTTTCAAATACGAAAACGGCGCTGAAAAAATACTTAAAAACATGAAAAAAGCAGACATTGGAGCGGTCATCGTCATTGGCGGCGACGACACCCTCAGTGTGGCGCATAAACTGGCTGACTTCGGAATCAAATGCGTGGGCGTACCTAAAACGATAGATAACGACTTATGGGGAACAGACTACACTTTCGGCTTCAACACAGCAGTGTCCATAGCAACAGAAGCCATCGACAGGCTCCACAGCACAGCAGAAGCCCATCAAAGAATAATGATTCTTGAAGTAATGGGGCGATACACGGGCTGGATAGCGCTGCAAGCGGGACTTGCCGGCGGCGCCGATGTCATATTGATTCCTGAGAAACCATTTGACGTTTGCGAAATCTGCGATTACATCAGACAAAGACAAAAGCGCGGCAGAAACTTTAGTTTGGTAGTTGTTGCTGAGGGTGCTAAACCAAAGGACGGCAAAGAGATAGTCTACAGCGACGGCGTGGACGAATTTGGCCATGCACGCTTAGGCGGAGTGGGGTACTACCTTGGCAGGGAGATTGAGAAAAACATGAACACTGAAACTCGTGTTGTAGTTTTGGGGCATATTCAACGCGGCGGCACTCCAACAGCCCTTGACAGAATCCTAGCCACCAGATTCGGAATTGCCGCCATCGACTTTGTTCACGAAGGCAAGTTCGGCTATTTAGTAGCCCTTCAAGGAGACGAAATAGTGCCCTTTCCACTGAGGGACGTTGTTGGCAAACGAAAAACGGTCGATCTTGGACTTTACGATGTAGCAAGCGTGTTCTTCGGATAGAACAAAAGACTTGTCATCGACGCTTTTTTAGCAGTTCCATGAGTTTCGGCATAAGCTCGTAACCGCAGCCCAAAATGCCTAAGCTGCCTTTCATGCAGTCCTTTTCGCAGAATTTAGAGACGCAATCGTCCTCCACCGTGCCGCCTGAAATAAGCAGCGGAACAGGCGTATCACTGTGCACCTTCAAACTGCACGGCGTCGCATGATCCGCCGTTACGCAGAAAAGCGTGTCTTTTGCGGATACCTGAGGCAGCAGTTTTCCAAAGAAGTACTCATCAATTGCAGATATGATGTCAGTTTTAACGTGACAGTCACCATCATGCCCTGGCTCATCAGGACCTTTAAGGTGAATATAAAAGCAATCATGCTTCGGCATTAAGTCCAACAGACATTTGACCCTGATTTCACAGTCTCTCTCAAGGTCACCTGTCGGCGGTGGAAGAAGAAACGCCTGCATCCCCGCAAGCTTAGCAATGCCCTTTTCAGCACGCATATCCGCAAGGGCAGCAAAGTCCACGCCGTACCGTTCGTTAATGTTGAAAAACTTCGGCAAAAGGCTCCCAGCATCTCTCGAAAGAACAACGTTAGCCTTCAATTTTCCCTCTGCCACACGCTTCTTGTTTACGGGGTGATTTTCCCAAAGCAGATGAGTCTTCTCAGTAAATTCATTCACAAGGTCAGCGCTGATGCAAGCTTCCTCAGTGTCGTCCATTGGCACGCACTTTTTAAGGACCATTTCAACGTTGGTCTCTGCAACGCCTAATCCGTTGATTATGGAATACGCTGGGTCAGTGTTTGTTATCTTGCTTGAAAGCGGTTTACCTTTGTGTTTTATGACTAAAACCGCGCGGTGACCCTGCGTGTTTTCAAACTCGAACGTAGCTGGATGCGATGCTAATTTCACTTCTTTATTGGCTGCTTTTCTCAGTTCGACGGCTTCATCCGTCGTGAGGCTTCGCGCCACTCGCCTGTCAACAATCGCTTTGCCCTCGCCCAAAGTGGCGAAGTTGCACCTTAACGCCAAGTCGCCGTTTTTTAGGTCTATGCCTGCGCCAACTGCTTCGATTATGCCGCGTCCCGTGCTGTATTTGAACGGGTCGTAACCCAGAAGCGAGATGACTGCCACATCGCTTTCAGGCGCCACACCTTTCCTGACCGTGTACATTAACCCTGTTTTTCCTTTCTTGGCGAGAGAATCCATGTTCGGCGTCTTCGCGGCTTCAAGTGGGGTTTTGTTTGCTAAGTCTTTAATGGGCAGGTCGCCCATGCCGTCGATAACTATGTAGAGTAGCTTCAAGGCTGGAGATTTCCTCCAAGAGTCTTGAAGAGCCTAATGCGCGGTTAGGCTTTATTTCTTTTTTGCATCTACCCTACTTTTCAGTGAGAGGATTTGCCTGATTTCCGCCTGCGTCGCCTGCGGTGTCCCAGTGGTGTTTACGAGGTAAACTTCTGTTTGCCCAAAATATCTGCGGAAAAAGTCTTTCCTAAGCTCAATTTTTCTGTTGTCTCTCACGAGTTGATGCGGGTTGCAGAAGTCGCGCGCTACGACGTATTGTAACGCTTCATCAGCATTCAAGGCTGTGACTATGTTCTTGTCTTGAGGGTCTCTCTTGAGCAGGATAATTTTCTTCATCGTCGTCATCGGAATGACACCTCCGTTGCCCACTATCCACCGCACGTTCACCACTGCCCTGCCCTTCTGGTCAAACGTTGCCTTATCCACGAGGCGTTCGTACTCGTTCCAGATTTTCGCAATGTCAGCTTCAATGTAACAGTTCTTTTCTGAGCCGAAAGCCAACGGTTCACGGCTGCTGAGCCTGACGAAGTACCAGTCGTCTGAGACTAAACGGGCGTTCCCAAGGCGTAGCAACCCCCATGAATGCGTGGTTTTTCCCGTGCCTGAAGGCGCGATTATGGAAACGCCCAAGCCGCCGATGTCTATGGCAGCGCCGTGAACTGAATAGATACGGTGCTCATCTTCTAGGACATCTCCTGCAACTGCCAGCGCGATGCTTTTTATCCACCCGTAATAATCAACGTTAATGAGAAACGCTGTTTTTGTGTATGGGTCGTATTTGATGGTTATTGGTTGACCAGGTTCTTCCAGCACGATGAGTCGTCCATGTGACCTGACACTTTCGCTCATAGTGAAGAAGTTGTCTTCCCACTCGTTTTTCACGTGTTCTATTTCGGTTAAGACTTTTACGCAGCAACCGTAGATTTCGGCTTTGTTCGTGTAGAGCAAACGGTTTTCGTATTGCTGGTAAAGCTTTTCTTTCTCTTCCGGGCTGATGAGTTGGACAGAGTAACTAGAGTTCATGTGGCTTACTTCTCCAGAAACGCAACAAATACAATCTGACGCGGTAAAAAATAAGGATTGCTGAAGATGTCTCGCGGTGGAGCCAGTTGTAAATTGGCAACTTTTGGTGGCTGTTGGTTGTTTTTAGTTGCTGGATAGTACTCTGTGTACTTTTGAACTCTACTGCTCAGAGGCACCTACCCCCTCCCTTTTAAATAGAGTCAGCCCATAGTTGACTGGGATTTGTTGACTAGCTACTCGGAAAAAAATGGCCCTTCCACGAAAAGGGCATTATGTTGCTGTTTAGAGGCTTGCGATGAATCCTCTTATGACTTCTTTGATGGACTGAATCAGCGGATGCTTCACCTGCACCGGCTCCTGCAGCTTCTCTAGACGTTCCACTCGGAAGTAAATGGGCGGGTGACTGCCTAAGCCTACCCACTCCTGAATGCGGAAAGACGGCGTGCGCTCGAACAGCAGCCTTTGGAAGCCGATTTTCTCCAGAGACTTCGCTAAGACTTTGGGTTTCCCCATCATGATAGCGGATACGAGGTCGGCGCGGGCTTCGAAGAATTTGGCGATGAAGAATATGACGGTCATCACTGCCCAGAAGTACACGAAGAACAGGAAAGACACGAATACCCATGGAAACAACGCAAAAAGCACGTAATACCTGAACAGAAACTCCGCGCTTGTTAATCCGTATAGAATAAGTGGGTCTCGACCTTTCAAGTGTCCGAACTCGTGTCCCAAAACGCTTATCACTTCCTCTTCTTCAAGCTGAACCAGCAAACCCGTAGTTATTAGGACTATTCCGCGGCTGGGGCTGGGACCGGAAGCAGCGGCGTTTGGGACCATTGTGTTTGAAATCACGATTTTGGGTACTTTGTAGTCGAAGCGGTCGGCGACTTTCTTTACAAGTTCGTAGACGTTGACTTTTTTGGCGGTTAAACTGTCTTGTTTGCATGATACGTTGTATTTTGCGAAGACTTTTTCTGCTTCTTGGCAGTCGATTTCTCCTCGTTTCGCGAGTATTTCTTCATAGACTTCTTTTTTTATGGCTGCAAGTTGTTCTGGTGGAGTTTGTTTGGAATCGTCAAGTGTGCCTAATGGGAGATGGTATTCTAGGAGGTGTATGATGGGGTTGTCTTTGGTGATAGTCCAATCGCCTACTCTCGCGATGATCTTGTTAGAGTAGAAGACTATGACAAACTGCACCGTTATGAGAACAAGCGGGGCAACCCAGAGCCAGTCTGGATAAACAATAGAAAGTACTAAGAATAGACCCATGCCAAGGACTATGAACACGACGAAGAGGAGAATTTGAGTTTCAAGAAACAGACGGTTGAAACTTTTTTCTTTAATTTTGACTTTTTCGGGAACGATATCTTCGCCTTCTCGCCAAGCAAAATACCACGTAGCCTTGCGTGCTTTTTCCTCGAACATCTCTGTGGCGATAACGACGTCCTGCCTAGCCTCTTCTACCGCGTTATCGGGTAGTTGCATGTCCAAGGGCGTTATGGTTACGTCCACAGTGCTGGTACCTACAACGTCTACTTGGAGCATTTGTTTTCCTTGCGAGTCAAGAACAACATATGAGAGGCGGACCCTGTTTTCCGATGTTTCCCTGGAGAGGTTGGAGAACCGCTTTTTCTGAGGAACCAAATACTGCTTGTTAATAAAGTCCAGTAGCTTTTCAAAGTAGCTAGGCGGAACTTCTGTGTCAATTTTGTAAGAGAATGTCATGTATGAGTGTCACTTTCCAGAGCAAATACTCGCTCCTCTCTTTGGTTTTCGTAGTCTCGCTCTAAGATTTGATTAAGTCAAGCGATGGAATTAAGCTTTCAGTGAGAGTGGATGCGCGCTAATTAAAGAGACCTGAAGTTGCTGCACCAAGCCGAAATTTAGCTACAAACTTGGTTTTCCCAGTTCGAGAATAAAGTACAATTAAAGACTTCATCCAAGTTCCTCCAATTTCCAAAGGCAAAGTGTGACATGTTTCTCAAAGGCTTTAACTTTATGCCCAAACAAATACAAAACTACGTAGCGCGCACCCACTCCCTAACTTTTTCAGATAATTTTCGTGCACGCCATGACTGCTTTTATCTCATGGCAGCTCAAACATTTTTCGGGATAAGTCTTTTGCTACTCTTTCGGTTAGGTTGTGGCGTACGACACGTCCCTTAAATTCAAGTTTCTGAGGCTTTTTTGATGCAAAGAAGAAAAGGGAAAAAGGTGGAGATGGGCTATTTGGGGCTTTTGTCGGTAGCATTTAACATCTGTTATCGTTGTTGCAATCATGGTTGTTATGATTGTTGTTGTGGCAACCTCTCGTGTTCCAAAGAACTGCTGTGTAGTTCGGAGTTCCGAATGGCGCGGAAGTATAGGAAATATAAGATTGACCGACGATTTGGCCGTTGTCATTAATGCCGTTAGCCATGCTGGCGTTTTGGCCTGGCAGTGTTCCAAGGTCCTTAAATCCTTCTTTAGCTGTCCACAAGAAGGCGTGATTTATAACGCCTGAGATTCCGTATTGGTTTCCATATCCGACGATTTGACCATTATTGTTGATGGCAGTAGCATAGCTCATGTTTCCGCCAGGGAACCATCCGAGCGGTTTCATGCCGTGCTTAGCTGTCCACAAGAAGGCTTGCTGAGATATGGTTGAACCCCAGTTGGAACTTCCTACAACCTGGCCATTTTCATTAATGCCTCGGGCTATGCTCGTATTTCCGCCTTGGAGTGTTCCTATATCTGTGATGGCCCCTTTCCTCGTCCACATCACGGCGTGTTGAGGCAGGGCGTTTGTACCATTAGAATACCCTACGATCTGGCCATTGTTATTAATGTCAAAGGCACTGCTCATGTTTCCGCCTGGCAGTGTTCCAATGTCTTTCATGCCGTCCTTAGCTGTCCACAGAAACGCGTGGTAAATTACAAAAGTGGTATACGTGTAACTGGGGGTCGTCATCGTACGGTACAATCCTGCGTATCCAACCACGTCTCTGTTATCGTTAATTGCTGTTGCTACGCTTCCGTTTGTTCCAGGTAGTGTCCCTAGGTTTACTATGTCGCCTTTAGCGGTCCACATGACTGCCCGGTACGGCAACGTTAGAAAGCTTGTACCCAAAGGCACGGCATATCCGCAGTAGCCAACTACGTCCCCTCTGTTGTTAATGCCATTGGCTAAGCTCACGTTTGTGCCCGGCAAGAATCCCAAGTCAATAATGTTGCCTTTAGCTGTCCACTTGACGGCTTTGTTTTGCCAACCTGTAGCGTTGGAGGTCCCAGCGATTTCCCCCTTCTCATTAATATCTCTGGCATTGCTTGTGTTTCCGCCTGGCAGTGCTCCTAGGGGTGTGATTGTTATTGAATGGCAAGCGTATGCCGCTGAAATTTGCAGGGAAAGCAATAATGCCGCAGCACAAACTGTGGCTATAACTAACCTTAACTGTTTCATCTTCATTTTATCTTTTCACCTCATTCGCGTCACTGCTCCTAGAAAAACTAAAAATACTATTGGATTGGTCTTAGTTAAAAGACTTTGGCAGAACATAGTTATAGAACATGAGAGCAAAAGTTCCATTTGGAAAGAGGCAATAAGTCAGTCCTAAAACAGACTACCTATTTTACCGTGGCAAGCAAGCAGAAGGAACTCTCCTCTATCGACGACGATTATGAAGGGTTTCCCTTTGACTGAAACAGTCTTTTCACTCACACTGTCTTAGCCTCCGCTTGACTCGTAGCTGCTGCTTGTTGCCCAACAGCTGACAATTTGTCTAAAAGTTTCTGGTATTCAGCGTCTGCTTAGTCTTGAGCTACGTTCTTAGCTTCGGCTGCTTCCATTCTTTTCGGTAAGAAACAGGGGCATTAGCCTTGTTGCCTCAGAACCTTGGGCGCCTGCTTCATTTTAACAGTCTCAGTCTTTTTCATAACTCTATGGGCAGGCAAAAGTATTCGCGAAAACAAGCGCACTGCGGCATATACCGAAAAACAACTGCGCCTTGAATTTACACTCTTAACTTCAAAGAGAGAAGCTATAAATACAATTCCACGAATAGATTGAAACCGCAGAAACTTCGGGTGAAAGTTTTGAGAATTGGGTTTTTCGTATGGGAATACCCGCCCGCGCTCGTAGGTGGACTAGGCACTTACGCAGAGTACGTGACGCAGGAATACGTCGACATAGGTCACGACGTTTCAGTGTTCACACTTAACCCTGGCAATTTGAAAACAAGAGAAATCCTCAGGGGCGTAGAAGTCCACCGACCGCTCATAGCGGATGCAAGCAATGTTTTCCCGTTTTTCGTGGTTGACGACCTCAAAAAGTGGGGCACCAACATCAAACTCTTCAACGACATCTTCATCTACAACATCCTGAGCGCCACAAAATTCATCAACGGACTGATAAAGAAAGAAAAGTACAATTTTGACGTCGTCTGCGTGCACGACTGGTTAAGCAGCATTTCAGGCCTCGTCATCAAGAACGATTCGAAAATTCCCGTGGTTTTCCACACGCACAGCACTGAGTGGGGAAGAAGCGGTGGTCATGGCTCCGAAGTAGTGGGACACTTTGAAAATGCAATGGCTCAAAGCTCCGACAGAATAATAACCGTAAGCTACGCCATGCAGCAAGACCTCATCCAGCACGGTTGGCCGCAGTCAAAAATCAGCGTGGTTTGGAACGGAGTGGACCCTGAACGTTACGATCCACGCAAAATCGAACGAGAGAAGGCAGAGGGTATTCGAAAGAGATATGGTATTCCCCAAGACTGGAACATGATCCTGTTCGTGGGCAGACTCGCATGGGTGAAAGGCGTCCGAAACATTTTACAGGCAATGCCGATAATTTTGAAAGAATTCCCAAACACTAAACTCGTAATCTTGGGCAAAGGCGAAGAACAACGAGACATCGTGGAAACAGCCGACAGGCTGAACATCAAAAACAACATTGCGTATCGTTTCGATTTTGTTCCAGAACAAGAGAGAATCCTGCATTACGCTGCTTCTGACCTGTGTGTTTTTCCATCAACCTACGAGCCCTTCGGCATAGTCAGCTTAGAAGCTATGTCAATGGAGAAACCTGTTGTGGTGGGCGCACGCGGCGTGGTCGGTTTCAGAGAACAAGTCTTAAGTTCTGGCACAGACCAGAATGGCGTGCACGTTAACGGCGAAGACGCAGCGGACATAGCTTGGGGCATAAAGGAAGTTCTGCGGAATCCTGAGAAAGCAAGAAACTGGGGCGAGAACGGACGCAAACGGGTGCTGGAGTTTTTCACGTGGCGGAAAGTTGCTGATGAGACGCTGAAAATCTACGAGTCAGTTCTCCCTTGAGAGAACTCACTCTTCTTGTTGATATAGAAAGAGTCTTTCTTAACAGCAGCTTTGCAGGTAGTGTGAGAATTTAAAATAAGGTCAAGGCATGGCTATATCGATAGCATCTTTGCTAGTTCAAGCAAGCTCAGGTCCACGGGCTTCTGTGTCGAGCATGACTTCTCAAGCTCTATACTGCCTACCAAGTTATGCTGCAATCCGACCACACGGTTCCCCTGTTCTTGGCACAGCAACTCAACCGCTTTCTCTGCAAACATACTTGCTAGGAGTCTGCTTCTCGCTGAGGGGCTGCCGCCTCTTTGCGCATAGCCGACAATTGACAGCCTCACTTCTATATTGGCGCGTTCTTGAAGGTCTTTTGCCATTTTTGCGGTGTCTCCAACGCCTTCAGCGGCAACGATTACGCCAGCTCTTTTTCCCTTGCGAGCGTTTTCGCGTATTATTTCAAGAATCGAATCCATTTGGTATTCCTGCTCAGGAATCAGGATCACTTCGGCGCCGACGCTTATGCCCACGTTTAGCGCTAGGAAGCCACGTTCTTTGCCCATGACTTCGACTACGAAGATTCTTTCATGTGAGATGGCGGTGTCCCTGATTTTGTCGATTATGCCTACTGCCGTGTTCACGGCAGTGTCGAAGCCTATGGTTTCATCTGTTCCAAAAATGTCATTATCAATCGAAGCGGGAATTCCCATCATGAGGGTGCTACTTTTTCGGCTTAGTTCCAGTGCACCTCTGAATGAACCATCGCCGCCTATAACGACCAAGCCATCCACATTGTTCAAAGCTAAAGTCTCAGCTGCCTTTTCGAGGCATTCGTTAGTTTTGAATTCGGGGCACCTTATCGTGTGCAGCATGGTGCCGCCCCACTGTATTGTGCCGCCTACTGAGCGCGGGGTTAACCGCTTGAACGTATTTGTGATTAGTCCTTCCCAACCGCGTTCGAAGCCTATGATTTGGAGGTTTTCCGAGTGGGCGATTCTGGTGACCGCACGGATGGCTGCGTTCATGCCGGGCGCGTCTCCGCCTGTCGTGACTACGCCGATAGTTTTCAACTTTCCAACTCTCCTGTGATTGACGAGAACTCATGCTATCATTATGACTATTAAGAAATAAACCTGACGTTGTCTCAAAGCGTATGCATTCGAAAACACGGTATAGGCAAAATCTTTTCTTCAACCGTGTTTGTTTATGCAATGGGTGAAGTGTTTGAAGAACTCTCATGTTATCGTAATGGTCACGACCGCCAGCAAGCAGGAAGCAGAAACCTTAGCGCAAAGCTTGCTTGAGGCAAAGCTGATTGCATGTGCCAACATTTTGGGTCCTGTTTCCTCGCATTTTCACTGGTCTGGGAAAATCGAGCGGACAGAGGA
>CAYGVV010000040.1:0-10863 GCA_964353395.1 uncultured Candidatus Bathyarchaeia archaeon
AAGCGACTCACAACTCTGTTCGACCCCATAGCGGAAGTCATAGCCGAGTTCAAGCTGCGTCCAGTCATGATTTGTGAAACGGCGATTCAGGATGTTGACGCGAGGAAAATGCGTGATATCCTTCGGAAAGTCAGTGGTAAGTCTCCGTGACCGCGTCAGAGCAAGGTTTGAAGGCTACTGTTTGCGTGCTTTTTCGAGTTGGCAGAACATTTCAAACATGACTTTTGCCGCTGCGATGGCGGATATGCCTTGGTCGTAGGCGGGCGCGATTTCCAAGCAGTCGAAGCCGACGACGCGTTTGTCGCATAGGGCGCACATGATGTCGAGGAGTTTGCTGGTGCTGATGCCGTCTGCTTCTGGGTTCTGCACTGCAGGCGCATAGGCTGGGTCGAGGATGTCCATGTCCACTGACAAGTAAACGTTCTCGTATTGCTCAAGTTTATGTTTGAGCTGCGCTACTATGCCTTCTGAGCCTTCCTGCCTTATCTGCTGCGAAGTGAAAAACTCTATGCCCGCTTTCCTCGCGTACGCAAGCTCTTCTTTGCACACAGATCGGGTGCCGACTTCGATGATTTTTGCTGGTTTCACCTCTTCGTTGATGAGTCGCATGAAGGTGGTGTGGCTGAGTTTTAAGCCAGCGTATTCTTTGCGCAGGTCCAGGTGGGCGTCGAAGCTGACGACGGCGGTTTTTTTGGCTTTTTCGCCGTAGCCCTTCAGGATGCCCAGCGTGATAGAGTGTTCTCCGCCGATGGCGATGGGCATTTTGCCTGCTGCGAGGATGTCTTCGACTACGAGGCGGCACATGTCCACGGTTTTCTTCGTGTCCGTGCTAACGTGCAAATCGCCTGCATCGTGTATTGGCAGGTCTTCTACGTCTATGCTTGCGCGGAAACTGAACGTCTCTATGTTCAAGGATGCTTGGCGGACGGCGGTTGGCATGAACCGTGCGCCTGTGCGGTACGTGCTTGTAACGTCGAAGGGCACACCGAAAACCACGTAACGTGCTTTGTCGAAGGGCTTCTGGATGCCGCTGAAAACGTTCTGTTGTGAAGTGAAAAGTTCAAGGTGACTCATGTCTAATTCAATCCTTCTGGGCGTTGGTAAACAAACACTAGGTACTCTAAAACTTTTTCGCTCTCCAGCGACGACAAGACGCAGAGACCTAACTGCTCTCGGAGACCTACCCCTCCCTTTTAAATAGGTTGAACTTTGAAAACTATAGAAAAATGATTTTGTTGCGCATTTCTTCGAGCGAGGTGGTTTCTGTTATCATTTTGAGTCTTCCTATGCATTCGCCTATTGACAGTTTCTGCTGGTGAACGTAGATTATGCCTGAGTGATTTTTGTTGGTGGCCATTTTGATGAAGTCGACATCGTGGGTGAAGATGACTGCGTGGTTTTGCGTGGCTGTTTTGAGTTGTTCTTCGTCAGTTATGCCTAGTTTGTTAAGGTCTTTAGCTGAAAAAGCGTTTATTCCTCTTCTTTTAAGCCCTTCGACGATGGCGACGTTGACGCTTTCGTCAGCGTAAATCCTGAGTCGCTTGGGGGTGATGTGTGTTCATCTACCTTTTTGTTTTCGGCGAAGCTGCTGGATGAACTGTTTGTCTTCTCTAATCTTCTTGTCGAATTCCGCTCTGTTCTCGTAGTAGTAGGATAGTGCGTCGTGGACCTGTTCCAGCTTCAGATGCGGATGTGCATTGATTATCTCGTCTGGCGTGCAGTTCATGTATTCATACTCGACAGCTATGTCTACTACTCTTACGCGGGTTCCAGATATTACAGGGGCACCGCTACAAATTTCTGGGTTAACCTCGATGTATGCGTGTTCTGTCTTAGTCTGCAATGTGAACGACACCTTCTTTATCACTTGTTATCGCAAAAGTAACTCTTAACTCTTATCGCTTGGCAAACGAACACTGGATATTCTAAACTTTTTCGCTTTCCTGTGACAGAGAAAAAACAATGAGAGGCTAAAGCCCAAACGCACACCCATTCTGCAAGGCTACCAGATTTACCACAACTACATCCGAGAGCACGAAGCTCTCAGCGGCAAAACTCCATCAGAAGCATGCGGCATAAAGATAGAGGGTAAAAACAAGTGGCTAACGCTTATTCAGAACGCGAGTAAGAAGAACTGAATGTTTTTTAAATCTTTTTTTGTCCTGCTCGATTAAATCTCTTAGCTCTTTGTTAGCTGGATTTCCCTCGGCCTTGAATCCAGCAGGATTCTCTTCACTCGATACCCATGTGAATTTAATTACTCTTCCTTCAGATAATTTCTTTATTTCATCGACATATGGCTTGATTTTCCTTTTTACCTTTTTATCATTTTTCAACACATTAATTACAGATTCGCTGTCGCCTAGAATCTCCAAATCTATATTTTTATAGTTAGGAAGATCCAAAGCTGCAATAACGGCTAAATATTCTCCCTCTATTTGTTCAAAAGTCTTTTTGCCAAATCTTTCGGAATAGGCACACGGATCAACCGGGATTGGTGTTCTTTTTTCAATATCAAATATCCAAATTAGCTGTTCTCTGCGGTCATTATCAAAGGGCATTTTCCTATACATTAGGTCGACGTAAAGTTGTTTCATTGCACTCCAATCAATTCTTTTTAGAGTTTCGGATACTTAGCTTTTCTGGATTATTACTGGAATGTCAAACCTATAACCGATTTTACCCATGAACCCCAAAATAACCGAGAACTATCCAGAACCAATTTATACTTTATATAAGGGGGTATAGAAAAATTTTGCACAACAGTTCTCAGCAAACGATTAAACATCCATCTGCAGCGGTTGCTGAAACATTAAATTTATTAGTGCTTCCCCCAATGCATATTGGTTAAAGGCGAACTACATGCAACTTGCATCCAAACTCAAAATAGAAAACATCGGGTCACTAGCAAGCATAGCGTTTTACGGCTTAGTCGGCATAATACTCCTCATCCTCATGGCGATGAGCGGTTTCCCACCACACGTCGGATTAATGGGAATCACAAGCATCATAGCCGCATACGGCATATTCAAAAAGCGGTTCTGGAGCATCTGGCTCGTTGTTGCCTTGTTCTTCGTAGCCAACACCTTCAGCATCTTCACCCTATACTACGTATCATCCACCGACGCAATTGCCACCGCAGCCATGCTCGCATACGCCATCTTAACCTGGATATTCACGGCTTACGCCTTAGCCACAAGAACACCAGCCGAAGCATAAACCAACATCTACACATTTTCTTTAAAAAGCAACACCACAACTTCTTCATCCGCATCCACGAACTGCTGATTCTCAGGAATCTCCACGAAACCATCAGCCTTAGCCAAAGTCGTTATAGCCCCCGAAGCACCAGACTCCACAACCTCAGCCACCAACCTGCCTAACTTATCTTTTTTCACCTTAACCATGACGAACGTGCGTCTGCCCTTCGCTGAAAACATCCTGCTACCAGCCACAGCCCTAACCGAAGCCATCTCACGCACCGTTCTGCCAGCCATAACCTGAATAACTGGTCGAGCCAGCAAATGAAACATCAACAAAGCCGAAGTCGGATGCCCAGGAAACGAGAACACAGGCTTCTTCCCTATCAACGCTGCAGTTGCGGGTTTCCCAGGCTTCACGGCGATTCCTGAGAAAATCAAGCCTAGCTTGCCGAGAGAAGCCACGGTTTCGGGAATTATGTCTTTTGGACCCACGGAAACTCCGCCTGAAGTTACAACCATATCCACAGAAACCAACGCGCTTTCCAGCGCTTTCCGCAGTTTTGCCTTTTCATCGGGAACTACTCCTGCGTAAACTGGTTTTCCGCCGCTTTCCAAAACTGCTGCACTCAGGCTGTAAGCGTTGATGTCAAAGATTTTTCCAGGCGGCAATTTTTTTCCGGGCTCGGTTACTTCTGCGCCTGTGGAGAGAACGGCAACTGTGGGAACCCTGTAAACTTTAGTTTTTGCCATGCCCAATGCGGCTAAGACGCCGATTTCCCGTGAACCCAGAAGTTGGCCTGCTTTGAGGATGGTTTCACCGTTTTTTATGTCTGCGCCTTTCTTCATCACGTTCTCAGATTTCGTCACCGAACTGTAAACCCGCAGCATATTGTTTTGCCTGTCCGTGTCTTCAACCATTACGACAGCGTCTGCGCCTTCGGGAACGGGTGCACCCGTGACGATTTCCGCTGCCATGCCTTTTGCCACGGTTATTTTTGGCAGTTCGCCGATGCTGACGGTTCCGCAGACCTTCAATGTTGCTGGCTGGTTTTCTTCTGCGCCGAAGGTGTCTTCCGCTTTGACAGCGTAGCCGTCTACGGTTGACCTGTTGAAGGGCGGAATATCCAAGGTGGAAACGGCGTCTTCACCGAGAACCCGGTTGTACGCTTGTAGCAGCGGGGTTTCTTCTGTGCCTAAGGGTTTAGGTTTAAGGTGCTGGCTGATGGCGTTTTTTGCTTCCGCTAGCGTCATCAGCTTCCTGAACACCTATTGCTCCTCCAAATCTCCGAACAGGTGCACGGTGACGGTTTCGCCTTCAGCTAAGCCTTCTCGGTTTTCTGGGACCACAACGAATCCGTTGGCTCTGGTCATGGTTGAGATTGAGCCTGAGCCGCGTGCGCTCACGGGTTCCGCGGAGTATTCGTCGTTTTTCTGGGTGACTTTGACGCGGACATAGTTTTTTCTTCCGAGTGCGGTGGCGATTTTCCGTGTTAGTGTGGCTTTGACTGTGTATCTGGTTTCTTCTTTGGGTAGTCCGAGCATTTTGCTTATGAGTGGTCTGGCGAAGACTTCGAAGCCTGTGATGGCGGCGACTGGGTTGCCTGAGAGAATCATGACTGGTTTGCCTTCGAGCATGGCGAGGGCTGTGGGCATGGCTGGGCGCATGGCTATGCCGTGGACGATGACGCCTGGTTCGCCGAGTTTGTTGACTGCTTCTGGGACAAGGTCTAGTCCGCCTACGCTGGTTCCGCCTGTGGTTATGACTGCGTCTGCTATTTTGAGGGCTATTTGGATTTTTTCGGCGATTTCTTCCACGTTGTCTTTGGCTATGCCCAAGTCCAGTGGTTCTGCGTCTAGTTCGCAGCACATGGCTGTGAGTATGACGCGGTTGGTTTCGTAGATTTGTTTTTCTGTGCGTTCTGTGCCTGTTTGGACGAGTTCGTTTCCTGTGGCTAAAATGGCGATTTTGGGTTTTTCGATGACTTGGATTTCGCTGTAGCCGAGCGCTGCCAGCAGTCCTAGGTGGTAGGGGTTTAGGCGTGTTCCGGCTTTGGCGGCGGTTTCGCCTTTTTTGATGTCTTCGCCTCTGCGGGAGACGTTGTCTTGTGGTGCTGTTTGGGTCCAGATTTCGATTTTTTCGTCTCGTTTCTTCGTGTTTTCCAGCATTACCACGGCGTCTGCGCCTTTCGGGATTGGCTGTCCTGTCCAGACTTGTTTGGCTTCTTTGTGAGTTGCGTCTTTGAGTGTTTCGGCGTCTGTTAGCCTGAAGAGTAGTGGTTTGGGTTGTGATGCGCCTGTGGTGTCTTCGGCTCTAAGGGCGAATCCGTCTACTGCGGATCTGTCGAATCTTGGCAGGTCTTCGCCTGCGATTATGTCTTCGGCGAGGATTCGGTTGAAGGCTTCAGTTAACGGGATGGTGATGGCTCTGCATTTTTGGATTTGGAGGGCGTTGAACCATGTTTGTAAGGCTTCGTAGGTGAATGTTAGTTTTTGGAATCCTTTGAGTTTAGACAAAACTGTTCACACACAAGCATTGAGCGACCTAGCATAAAAAGCATATCGAAACAGACTCCACTGCGGCGAAACCAACGTGGGAATCTTGGGGAAATCTTAAATGCCGACCCCGACAGAGATATTGCATACGGGAAGAACGAGGTATTTGGCGAGGTTCTGGTGTCAATGGTTAAAGTTACGATAATTGTTGAGGGCTGGATTCAGAGTGTTGGGTATAGGGCTTTTGTGAAGCGGGTTGCCAGCCAGCTTGGTTTGAAGGGTCTTGTGAGGAATCTGCCTGATGGTAAAGTTGAGGTTTTCTGCGAAGGCACTATGCCAAGAATAAGTAAACTGCTGAAAATGATGAATTACAGAGGGAAGAAAGACGACCCGTTAAGTGCTTATGTTGGAAGTTTGACTCTTTTCAAGGAAGGCGTGAGCGGATACTTGGGTCCCTGGAAGGAATACAGCGGGTTCGAAGTTGACTATGGCTTCGAAGTCCAGTCGCCTGTGGACCGCGCTCTCCTTGAAAATTTGGAAAGCGGAACGTTGTATGTTGCTTCATCCCGCGACGAATATAGGTCGTTCAGGAAAGAGACGAACGCGAACTTCAAAATGATGGAAGAGCGGTACGGTTCGATTTCTGAAGAAATGAAGAAGATGAGAGCAACTTTCGAGAAACTCGTTGACGCATACATAAAACGTCAGACTTAGACGGGCTCCACGGACACTCGTACAACGCATGACCTAAACAACCAGCACCCAACCTTTTGTCTTTTATTTCTTTGATTCGTTGAGACTGAAAGTTTTCTCACACAATCGTTTGTTCTAAAAATGTTGTTGATGGGAAATTTTCCCTGTATTTTAAACAATTACGCGAAGCGGTCACTTTCGTAAGCCTGTATTCCACGTTTCTCAGCAACTACCCATGGAAAACGAGGTTGTAGAACGTCCAATGGCGGAGTTGAGAGGCGGCTCTGTATGTAGTTGAATTCCTCGTCAGTTAGACCCAATCCCTGAGCAATAATTCTATCAACTTTCAATTGGAGTTCTACAAACTGCTTTATGTCAGGAGAACTGGGGTTTCGTGCATTATCGATCAGAGAAGACGCTCGATTTGGGTCTTCAGGGACTTGGAGTTCTTGGAGGTCATGTACGGTAATAACACCCTTTCTTTTTTCGATAAGGTATTTCACCACATTAAGAAGCTCATGAGGTCCTTCAACTTGCATAAATGTTGGTTGCGAGTCCACGAAAGGCTTTAGAATCCACTTTCCATTTTCCTGAAACAGTCTCATTTCTGCATCTTCAGGTGTTTCGCCCTGCCAAAACTCGAAATCAAGATTAAACAACGCGAGCGTTTTCTTAGGAGACTGCTCAATTGATTGGTCAACATTCTGCCAACGGTTTGCAATTGAAGCGCCGAGTTCACGCAATTTAATAGCGATGCCTCCAAGCTCTGCAGGATTTTCCACTAGACCTAACGGTACAGGGAAGGCTGCCACTGTTCGAGGATTGACGTGACACCAAGATGCCCGTCTTCCCTTTCCAATTGAAGTACCCACTCCAACTAGACCCACACGAAGACAGAGAAGATGTGCAAACCGAATTGGGGACGAATTTATGAGCAAGTCCCAAGGAAACGAAGAATACTCAGGCTTAGGAACAAAAACTATTGCTGAGTTATTAAAAGCAAGTAATGAAGGCTCGAAAATAGAACAGTGGGCGCAAAGGGCGAGATTCGAAATAGCGTAGCCGCTTTGCTTTATCAAGTCCTCATTTCGCCAGATCGACTTATCTGCTACGTTGCCAATGTCTACCCAACTCTCAACTTGGGAGTCAGTGTAGAAGGCGGAGATGTTAAGCCCTTTTGCGAGGGGCAATTTGCCAACTTCAGGTTTTTTACTAAGCTTGCCCGCATTCCCGACTTTAATTGCAAATGTAGGAGTTGGCTCAATAGTAAAAGCACGTAGTTGTGGGTTTGACATCAACTTCAGTAATACTGGAAGGTCTTTGTCCCTGAGCTTCGTAAGAAATTGGGCGTAAGGATTTACCTTATTTGTCAGAAATAAGCTTTGGGGAACACTGCTTACATCTAAATCGTTCAAGTCGAAACTAAAAGATGAAAAGGTTTTTTCAGGGACTCTTACAACCGATACAGCATTGTTATCTTGTCCTCTAGTTTTCTCAATGAAAAGCAACACTGGCGCTGTTGTTGCACGCCCTGAAGCCTGTGGCGACGGAAAAATATGTATCGCTACATCTTCAAGGTCTGTTACTTCAATTATCTTGTAACTGCATAACTCCTTTCGCAAAGCACTAGCCGCTTCAGAATCGCATAGACCCATCGGCAGAACAAAACACATACGACCGTCGTCCTGCAACCAAGATGACATTCTCAATGGCTGAGCCCCATTTTTAGCTGGCGTGCTTCCCCCTTTAACAGCGCGAGCAACAAAAAAGAAAGAAATGTCGCTATTCCTGAAATCTACATCACAATACAACTGGCGCCATTCCCCATGGTCTTTTAGGCGTTCATTTCGTATGTATGGAGGATTACCGACGACAAATTTGTACCGAGCATCTCGAATTTTTGTAGCAGCTTCAACAGTGTCCATCAGCAAAGAAGCGGTAAGAGTCTGTTGAGGCTGGTAGATAAGCGAATTAACACCGCCATACACTTTGAACTCAGGAATTTTCTTTAACCCCGCTTCTTTCAGATACGGGAACAAGTGCCAAGTGAGCTGCATCTGCGCAATGAACGCAGCAAAAACGTTAATGTCCAGTCCGTGAATAAGCTCGATGCTTTGCCGAATAGCAACATCCAATGACACTTTGCGTTTACGCAACTCGTGGACTAATCCCGTCAGCGCAGCTATCAGAAATGTACCTGAACCGCAGGAAGGGTCCAGTAAAGGACCAGGAGAATCGAAGAAACCAATGCGCTCCAAAACGTACTTGGCAACAGGCATTGGCGTGTAGTACTCGCCTACTTTCTTTCGCCTGTCAATATCAAGAAAACGCTCGTAAAGGTTTCCGAGAACATCTCCAGTAATGAATGCGAAGTCAAATGCGTTTAAACGATAAAAAACTCGAAGGAGTATTTTAGAAAGAACACCGTCGCCTTCACTCGCAAAATCAAAAATACTCGGTTCAAAGAGGCGATGGCACAATACTTCTAAATCTTTGTATGCGGAGGTTAGAAGGAAACGGTAATCATCTTTGATGTAGGAATAGTAATCGCGAAAGACTTTGATGCCACCATTTGAAATTTTCCGTTTTACTAAATCATGGTCCTCAAAGAAGCGAATAAAAAGAATACGCGCTAAAATCAAAGAAGCGCCTTCAGTCGCGTAGACTTCTATCTCAAATTTTCTCGCTTCTTCCTCTTCTTCAGGCATGGCTTTTCCAACCTGCTGTCGGAATGCAGGTAAGATGTCTCTCACGAAACGAATGGACTCTTGATGCTTACGCTCCATTCTTTTAAGAGCCATGTCAAACTCAAGGTCATGTGGAGCCTTTTCCTCCATTTCTTCTAGCGCCTGTTCAAAAACACTGTAGTCTTCACGCAAAATTTTGAGACGTTGAACGCTGAAATCAATTAGTTCCTGAGCAGAGACTCTGAGGGCATTGTAGAATTTCTCTCTACCATCTTCTTGTGTTACATCAATGTATTTACTGGGGGAGTGACCGTCAACGAAGGTCTGTAGAGATTTCTCCCCAATCGAGCTGTCGTAGCTTAGAAACTCCAAGCCACTTTCAGACCTCAATTCCTCCACAGTTGTCTTGTCCAAATAAACTATTTTGATTTCCCTTCCGCTGGGATGGAGAACAGCGATTGTTAGGGAGTCAATTAAGAGGGAGTAAACGGTATCGGCAGTAACGTACCGACTTAGTTGCTCACCCCATCGTTCCTCACGAACGGTCCTCTCTCGAAAAAGACCTGGCTTTTGTTTAACTTCACCAACAGTCCAGTAAATTCTGTCTTTCGTCTTAGCGTCTTTACTGCAGAGTGAGATATCTGGAATACCCTTCTTGCCTTGCTCGCAGATTATTACATGGTCCCTTGGGTAACCCAAAACGTGAACGAAAAACTCCTTAATGTAAAAGTATAAGTCTTGTTCGCTATGAGGTGCCCAGTGAACAAGTTCCTGAAGGGCTCTTTTTGCTGCTATGTTAGACTTATCTTTTGTCATTTAAAGCAAGGACCCCTTCATGGAGTTTTATTAACTATATTGTAGTTCGCTATTTTACTTCATAAGCTTTTAGTCTGAGTGCCTTTGCTAAAGCTTGTTCATATGCTTCTGCAAAGGCTTTGATGATTTCTTCAAGAGTCTCTTCAATATCCATATAACTTTGAAGCACGGGAAACCGTAGAGGTTCTGAACGCTTTCTTGTCAACATTTTCTAAGTGGAAGGAAGTTCAGTCTTTATATAAGCGGTAGCCTTTCCGAGCTTTTGAGTGGTTGTAGGTTTGTAAATTTGTGAATTGGCAAATTGCTAGATTTCGTGAGGGTTCTTATGGGCGATTGTTTTGTCTTGGTTTTGCAGGGGTGTAGTGTCTGTTTGACGTTTGGGGGAGGTGGAAGCCAGAGAGGTATCCTAAGCTTTTTTTCGGGCTATTCTGCGAAAGCCCAATGCACAGGAAGAGAAAACAACATGCTTTTCACGATTCTGCGCTGAATCGCCTGCAAACGCACACGCAAACAACATACCCGCCTACACAAACAACCAACGCCAGCAACAGCCACATCAGAGAACGCACACAAACCCAACATGCAAAACCAACAACCTAACTATAAATAAGGGGGCTATAGTCTGCTCCAAGCACTAGAGTACAAGCATAAGCAACCCAAAAACAACAAACCAGAAAACACCCAAGTTCTCCAACGCAAACAGAAACCAGCACCGCGCAAACTTTTACTCTGCAGGTTTCTTGCAGCCAAAAACCACGTTGTCAACCACCAAACAGAGAACCCGAAAAACCTCATCAGCACTCAAATTATCAGTATCCAAAACAAAATCAAACGGCGAAAAATCCTCACCCAAAACAAAACCATAAAGCCCCCTGTAAATCGCCTTCGTCCTCGCATCCTTCTCCCGCAAAGCCACCAAAGCCTCCCCAACACTCATCTTATCCCTCCGCGCAATCCGCTCAGCCTGCTGC
>CAYGVV010000041.1:0-10824 GCA_964353395.1 uncultured Candidatus Bathyarchaeia archaeon
AGAAGAAAATCGGCGTCATAATGTACCAAACAAGCAAGAGCAAAGGGCAAGAACTTGTTGCTCAACGAATGGTACGCGAGTTCATCAAGCTTGGACATAAAGCGTACCTTATCACCAGCGTTTACCACGATGGAGAGAAAGTAGTTTCTCCAGAAAACCTGGCGAGACTTGGTGGGTACATATACGCAGAGGATAACGAACTGCGCATACCCATAATCCGAGTTGACAGTTACATCGCAAGGTGGCCTCCCCGCCGAATAGTTTTCAGAGACTTCATTTCAACCCTTGAAAAAATCGTGGACATATTCAAACTTGACGTCCTCATAACGCATAGCACACTATGGAATGGTCCTGAGGAAGTTGCCAAATTCATAGAATGGCGACGTTACATGAAAGAGATTGGGGGGTACCGAGACCCTTTAGTGTTCTGCCAGATGTCTCACTTCCAAGAGCCCACACCAAAAAGATACTCTTTGACCGAGCGGTCCTTCAGAACTGCATGGAATAGGATAACCCTGCCACAGATATTCTCAACAGCCAACCTCATCCTTGTCGTTACGCCCTTTGAGAAGGATGCAAAAGTCAAGATGGGAGCTGACCCTGAAAAGTGCTTCCTGTTTCCAGGCGGAGTTGACGATGAAACCTTCCTGCGTTACGCGAACGCTGATGTTAGGAGCTTCATTAAGGGGCTTAAAATCAAAGAAGATGCAAAAATAGTATCTTACCTTGGAAGCCTTGAGGAACGCAAAAACCCACTGGCAGTGTTGAAAGTAGCCGAAAAGCTTCGGGAAAGGAAGGATATTCATTTCATCATAGCTGGAAGAGGCGGTTCGCCTTACGCTGAAAAAGTTGTTCAAATAGCTAAAAGTATGCCTAACGTGACGTACCTCGGCGAAATAAACGAGCAAGATAAAGTGCTTCTCATCAAAGCTTCTTACCTGAACATAATCCTCAGCCAACTGGAGGCCCTAGGATTGTCACAGATGGAATTCATGTACTTGGGCGTGCCAGTGGTCACTTCAGCAGTTGGAGGACAAAAGTGGCTTATCCGCAACGGCGTAGAGGGTGTCTATGTGCGAGACGCTGAGGACATAGAAGGCGCAGCAGCAGCGATTACCAAGCTTGTGGATAATCAGTCACTTTGGAAGGAGCTTTCAGAAAACGCCAAAAAAAGAGTAAAGAATCTAGCCATATCAAATCTGACAGCGGAACTCAATAAAGCATTAACAGCGGAGTTACTCAAAGAAAGAGGACTAACCGAGATTCCAAGCGAAGCCCGTTCTACGCTTTCAGCGCCTGAGAATGTTTTAAAGAGCTGGTCATCCGGCAGCTGGGGAGTGATAGCGACAGGGCAAAGATTATTCATAAAGAGAGGCAGTATTTCCAGAAAAGTGACCGAAATTCCATACGCCAACATCTCTTCCATAGAGTACATGAGGAGATACTCGTGGAAAACGCTTGTAATAGGCGCGGCTTTATCGGTATTTCTCTTTGTACTACCTCTCATGGGTCCAATTTTTTCAAGAACGTTAATTGCGAGACTGGACGAAGTGGCACGTTTTATTTTTCCGCACGAGTTTCTGCAATCGCCAATTCTTGAAGCATTTCTGGACTTCTTGCCCATACTCCCATTTATAGCGGCTATCATTATTTTCGTATTTCAGGCAAGAACAGGATTCAAGCTCCGCGGTATAGGCATGGACGTGTTGTACCTGCCCCACAAGTTCAGAGAAACCATAGCTTTCATAAGAAACATGCAAAATAGCCTTCTGAAGCAAAAAGAGAAGCACGCCATTCAGCCACAAAACAAGAAAACAGATGGTTGACAGCGCAATCTGCCTCACAAACCGATGAGAAACGCAGAGATTGCTGGGTAACAGAATTACAAGTCGCATCGAAGTTTAAGGCGTCTCAGGAAGACTTCCGCTTGAAGAGTAATGGCAATCCGACTAGTGGAAGTGACAGTGCCCATAGGTCCATGTTGTGGCCTAGGAACCAAGCGTACCAACCACTCCATTTTACATCTACTACCTTATCTAGGGCTGGTACGTATTCCATTTTCGTTCCGACTGCGAGCCACATGACGTATATCACGAGGAAGTACAAGCCGAGTGCCGTAATCATGGCGCCCATCTTCCTCAGGTCGAGCTTCTGCCAAGATTCGGTTCCGATGGACTTCTTCGTGAAATAAGCAGCATACACTGCTAGCGCGAGCAGTCCAATTGTGGTTAATCCGAAGCTGAGTATATGGTCTGGATATCCTGTGACGTATTCTGTGCCCTTCTCCATTACCACGATTATCCAGCTGGTGGCGTTGTTGAGCCAGAACACGAAAACGTAAAGTGTTCCAGCGATTAACCCCCACTTTATCGCGCCTTTCTGCGGTTTGTTTGGGTTCAACGCGAAAAGCAATTTGATTAAAGCTATGGGAATAGCGATTGACTCTACCAAACAAGGTATGCCTGTGTTGATTAGAAAACTCCAATTAAAGAAAAGCACATCTGCTCCACTGGTACCGCCAAAGCCCGCCAATGCGGGAGGAAGAACACCCCAAATTCCAGATATAAGAAGAGACAGACAATAAACTGCCTCAAAAACAATAATCGCCTTCACGATTTTCAGCGTAAGTGCCCTTGAAAGTCCTCTGGCAAAGTAGAACAGAATTGCGGTAACAGCAATTAGGCCAGCCACTGTTCTGGTGATAAGGCCGATAACTCCGGAAACGTCTGTTACTAAAATCCAAGTTGCGCCTGGACCAGAAAAGAACGTGTACTCGCTGATGTTGACAGTTGCCTTAAAGAGTTCATGGAAAGAAAACAGGAACCAAGCTATCGCAGTAATGAGCAATCCGATTTTCAGCGGCGAATACGACTTAGCTTCTGTCAAAGTCAACCAGCACCCGTTTAGAAAAAACTAGCTTCTCATAGATATATTACATTTGTGGTTTGCACGCCAAAACGACGGATTTTCCTCTTTCAAAAGTCAGTGTAACTAATCTCGAAATGGGAAACCAGAAAACAGTTAGTCTTAAATGCAGAAGTATAATTCAATAACAATAACGAATGAAGCTTGAGAGGAACCTCATGCAATTAAATAACAAACAAATAACCATGTTCCTATTCGCCGCTGAAGGAATAGGCGCAATCTTTGTAAGTATTTTCTCAGCTGCTTATTTACTGGGTCTCCCTTCAACTGCAGTCCTGCATTCGGAGCCAGCTTTCAGGACAACTCTTTCGGTACTCGGCGTTCTACTCATCGTTTTGGTGTTGTCTGCTCTTCTTCTTTCCGTTTTTGTGAAGAAAAAGGATTGACGCTGGCAAGAAATTTTAGCTTGAGACAACGCCATTTCTACGCAGTCTTCAAGTTAAAGGTGGCAAGAGGTTTTTTAGATGATTTTATATGCTATACTTCTTCTATTAACTCCGAAATGACATGACTGGGGCTGAGAGACGCAAGTTGAACCTGAATTCGCTGCAGGCTTGGTTCATAGGCGGGCTGAAAGACAAGTGGCGACTGGCGTTCTTGGCTTTCGCAGTTGCTTACCTGTTAGTCTTGGTCTTCGACGTTGGACAGATGAATGGCCTGTCTAACATGTCCATCCAGTGGGACGAAGTCACGCATTTGAACGGCGGCGTGCTTCTGCTGCACGGGGACTTCCAGACTTACTTCAGTTTTAACGCTTTCTACCCGCCCATGTACGACACGGTAACGATGGTTTTCTTCGGGGTCGGAGGCGTGAGCGTTTTCATGGGCAGATTTGTCTCAGTGGTTTTCTCGGTTCTTTCGCTCTACGCTGTTTTCGAGTTTGTGTACCGAATGTACGGGCAGAAAACTGCGTTGCTGTCCAGCGTTTTGTTGGCTATTATGCCTGGCTACCTCTGGCTCAGCCGAATGGCCATGATGGAAACGATGCTGGTTTTCTTCTTCACGGTTTCGACGCTTTTCTTCTTTTTCTGGCTGCGTGAACACAAAAACAAGTTCCTCATATTGAGCGGGCTAGCTCTTGGTCTTGGCATACTTACTAAGTACCAAATGATTATCGTTGGCGCTATAATGCTGACGAGCCTCGTTGTCTTGGGCAGGGGCTACTTGAAAAAGAAGTTCACGCGGTTCCCGCTGCTGATTATTACGGTTGTAGCGGTTACGGTGCCTTGGATAATCATCAGTTATCAGATTTACGCTTCAGGGATGCTGGATCAGTGGATTTACGCGTTGCAGATCGGCAACCCAGAAAAACTGCTTTACAGCACGGGCCTTGACAGGCTTCCTCAATGGTTTGGCCAGCTTCCCAGTTGGCTCCAGTTGCCCCTGTTCTACTCGGTGGAGATGACGTGGCCTTACAGCGATGTGCATCCGATTTCCCTTTATCTGTACGGCTTGGGCTTGCTTGGTTTGGGCTTGTTCGCTTGGAGGAGAAAAACGGAAGACAAGTTCCTCCTCATATGGTTCTTCATAGTGTACATTTTCTTCACTTTAATCTCGAACAAGCAGTGGCGTTACATGATTCCAGTCTTTCCTGTCTTAGCCATTTCTTCTGCAAGTTTCATAATGCTCGCTTTTGGCGAGGCAGAAAAAACTTGGAAATCCGCCTTGGCAAGCGTGAACAAGAAACGCGCAGTCAAAGTCGCCGCCGGGCTCTTTGCCGTTTTTCTGGTGACTTCGGTTTATCTGAGTCTAAGTGACGCGCAGTATTGGGTGGCAAAGGATAACATTTACGTGCCGATTGAAGAAGCAACCAACTATGCCGCTAGTCGCCTTGCTCCAAATGAGTCAATCATGGTGGTATGTGCCCAGAATCTGTTTAGTCAGGACATGGTGAGGTTTTACCTGTACCAGAATGGCCTACATAACGAAGTGTGGCAGTATCCAGCGTTGCCTGTTGACACGTACACGCCCAATTTCAACGTAACCGAGTTTATTGGCTTATGCGAGCAGCACAACGTGAAGTACGTGTTTACCTATGAGTTCGGAGGCACGGTGCCCTATTTCAATACGACACTGAGCCTGCATGAAGTCTACATGATGCTCAGTAGTTCAGACAAGTTCGGAGGTTTCCCCCTGCCTAACAACGCTACGTTCGGAGTGAACCCGCGGAGAATTTTTATCTTAACCTTTCTTAGCTAATTTGTATCTCAACAGGTCTATTCCGAGTCTTGAGGTGGTGTGAAAGAGCTTAACTTTCGATTCCTTCTTTTTTCTGGACTCAGTCCACTGCACTCCCATTTCCATTAATGGAAAACCTAGCTTTTTGCATCGCAAAATCAATTCTGTGTCAAAAAACCATTCGTCTGACTTGACATTATTACCTACAGCATCCACAACTTCGCGGCTCATAGCTTTGAACCCGCACTGGTGATCGCGAACGCCGTCGAGGAAAAACACTCTAACAAATAGGTTATAACCTAAACTGAAAAGTGCCCTTGAGGCAGGTCTTTTAACTCTTGAGTCTTCCACATGCCTAGAGCCAATGACTAAGCCCCGGTGTTCTGTAACTAACTGCACTATTTTCGGCAGATAGTCAAGGTCTGTTGCCAAATCAACGTCCATAAAAACAACAATGTCGCCTTTTGCCACGCGAAGTGCTCTTTTGATTGCTTTGCCTTTGCCTAGACGAACTGGCGAATGCAAAAAGCGTAGGTTTGGATTTGTCTTCGACAAACTTGTGACGATTGCGTCTGTGCCGTCCGTGCTTCCATCCTCGGTAACGATGATTTCATAGAAGTTTGAAAAGGACCTGAGGGCTTTTTCAACGTGTTTTATGGAGTTTTCGATGCGCCAGGCTTCATTGTAGGCTGGTAGCAGAACCGAAACTTCCTTGTCTGGCGGTGGAGTTTTCAACGCGTTTTGACCTTCAATTTATTGATAAAACAATGCTGTTTTATAATAAATGACTTTTGTATTTTTACTTCAAAAAATAGTTTGCAATCGGTTTTATGGTTGCAAGAGATCAGATACACATACCCATCGAAGAAGCAACAATCTACGCTGCAAAACACTTAAGCGAGAATCAGTCAATCATGGTAGCTTGCGCCGTCAACCTTTTCAGCCAAGACATGGTGAGGTTTTATTTAGCAGCAGATACATCAAAACAAAATCAGGTACTGCAGTACCCGGAATTGGCTGTTGATGCCTTCGCACCCAATTTTGACCTGAACGATTTCATTGCCTTATGCTCTTCACATAACGTAAAATACGTGTTTCTGTACGAATATGGAGCCACATTTCCATATTTCAACTCGACCTTGAACTTGCATGAGGTTTACACTATGCTCGATCATTCGGGCAGATTTACTTACGAAATAAGTTTTGGTGAAGACCCGCAAATGATCATAATCATGTCTTTTACCTAAATGCAAAATCTGCTCAAATCAAACTTCCAGAAATTCAAAACCCGTCTTCTTATCTTTCTCCCTGTGAGCTGAAGCGCCTGCCAATTCCAGCATAACTACCTCGCCGATTTGCCAAACATCAATGCCTAGGCGCACGCAGCCAGTAATTGCCTTTTTGCCTCTTCCGAAGCTTGCGTGCATGTGCAGTTTCGGCTTTCCCTCTTCGTTCAGAAATATCGTGCCCACCCCACAGATTTCGTGTACTCCACTGAGAAGCGTAACTACTGGTTCAGGCGGAAAGGCTTCACCGTTTTTCGGACCTACAACGACACGACCTTTGTCCTTTATGCCGCCGACAAGGAAACAGAGTGCGCTTGCAACGTTTTTTTTCTCTGCGAAAGACTCAAGAACGTCTGGGAGATGGTCCCCGTCGTGCAGTCTCAGCACGAAAACTCTTCCGAACTTCGCTTCAGTGAACTGCATTGTTAGACCTCAGCTTGAAACATGGAAGTGTCCTTGGATATAAAAACTATTTCAAGTTAAAAAAAATTTGCAGTTTTCAAAATTGATGAGTGAAGACTCTTCTGAGCCTTCCTGTTTACCTATAGCCTTCTAAGGTAGATTGGTTTCTCCGCTTCTTCCTTCCTTTGCTCCAGAGACAACCCGCTGGAATTGCCACTTTCCGCATCAACTGTTGCATTTTCAGGAATCAATTGGAGAGGTACTTCTGTGTAAACGTCAAGTTTTGACTTCGAATTGCGACCCAAATTTTTCATCCTCCTTTGATTTATGGGAGCAAGAGCAGTGGTAACAGGGCTTAATAAACATTTCGTGTGCCTTGTAGAACCCGAAAACAAAAACCAAGCCACTTTTGGTCTTGTAATCGGCAAAATGGCTTTTTTCAGCGGGAGAAACAGTCGTTCTTCCACTTGTTGACAACTATGCTCTGAAAACAGGCTTCGCATGTCTTGCTAGCTTGCGAAAAAACTTGTTAACTGCTTTTGTTCGCGCTCTTCTCTGCTGAAGTGTGAGACTTTCACGCCGACTCTTCGTACTTCAAGTTCAGATTCGCCGAGGAACTTTTCGAAAAGCTCCTGCACGGCTTTCCTGAGCACTTCCAAGTCTCTCGCTGGCTTCTCCAGAGTCTGTGACCTGCTTCGGGCGCTCAAGTCGGTCATGACGGCAATTATTGAGGCTTGCTTGAAGTTTAACCCCTTCTGTGCAAGTTCTTTGTGGATTTCTTCGGTCAACTGGTCCGTTTTCTGCACAATGAATGCTAAGTCGCGTGTGTTCTCTTTCAGCGTGGCGATTCTGCTGACGGATTCTGCCTCGCCTGCTTCTTTCACTGGCTCGTTGTCTATGCCGTTGGCTGCGTTGTGGAAGTAGACGCCGAGAGTTTTGCCGAAAGTCTCCACAAGCAATTGCACGTTGTACTTTGCTAGGTCGCCGATGGTTCTGATGCCCAACGCCTCCATCTTCGCCGTCATTTTTCGACCCACGCCTAGGAGGCTGTCAACAGGCAAAGGTGACAGGAAAATCTCAACTTCTTCAGGCTGGACAATGGTGAATCCGTTTGGCTTCTGCTTGTCGGAGGCGATTTTTGCGATGAGCTTGTTTGGTCCGATGCCCACGGAAAAAGTGACGCCCACTTGGTCCTTAACGGCGCTTTTCATCTGTTGAACTATTCCTTTTGCTTCCTCTAGGCTTCCGCGGACTCTCTGCGTGACATCCAAGTAAGCCTCGTCAATGCCTACCTGCTCAAAAGCGTCAGGGAATCCTCGTAGTATCTGCATTATTCTGTCCGAGATTTGTTGGTAATAGTCGTAGTCCACGGGTAGAAAAACCGCGTCCGTGCCCTCCAGCCGCTTCTTCGCCAGAAACAACGGTATGCCCGATTTGACGCCGTGTTTTCTGGCTATGTAGTTGGCTGTGCTTACGGCTCCGCTGTCCTCGGTGCGCCCAGAATACATGCCCACGACGACGGGCTTGTCTTTGAGCGATGGGTTCCGCAGTTCTTCGCACTGGGCAAAAAAGTAATCCAAGTCCACGAGCATTATGATTCTGGCTTGCGCGGGCACACGGTTCACCTCTGCTTAGCGTTTAGCAGCCACGATCCGTCGCACGCTGCTGTGTTCAACTGAGATAAGCCTTCTCTGCAGACGCCGAATTTCATCCCATTCGCCATGGCTAAACTTCGCACGTTTTCCATGAGTTTAAGCCTAAGATCTCTTGGCAAGAGAGTGTTTCCGCCTATTTTTTCGCCCTGTTGAAAATAGAGCGGTTTCAGTTTTTCCGCCGCTTCGGGCATGGCTGCGCTGAATCGGTGCCAGTTGTCTGGTTTTATCTTGTATGTTGAGCTTGTGATGTGTTTGACGCCGATGCTTGCGAGTGTGGCTATGAGTTTTTCTGGTTTATCGTTGACGAAGGGAATTATTGGGTCTATGCGCACGGACACTGGGATGCCTTTGCTTATTAGGTCTTCAGCTGCTTTGAGGCGTTCACTCGGGGATGGAGCGCGTGGTTCCAAGAGTTTCGCGGTGTCTTCGTCGTCCGTGGTTATGGTCAAAGCCACAGTTGAAGGCGTCCTGCGCAGCAAGTCGTCATCTCGGACGACAATGTTGGATTTTGTTATGAGCTGGATTCGGCAGTTGCTTTCGGCTAGGATTTCCAAGCATTTCCTTGTCCAGCCTGCGCTGGCTTCCACGCGCGGGTACGGGTCAGAAGAATTGCTGATTGACACGATTTCGCCTTTCAACTTCGCCGCTTCCCGCTTCAAGTTCTGAAGCAACTCTTTCTTGGGTCGGCAGTCGCTGAAGTTCGGGATGTAGCTTGAAGCGTAGCAGTAGACGCATTGGTGGTCGCATCCGCTGTACGGGTTAAGCGTCAGCTTAGGCGGGCACGTGCACATGCTGCTGCGCCACGGGTCAAAACTGGAAATCAAGGGCACTGCATTTCACTTTCACCTGAGTTTATGTTGTTGCGTGGACAAAAACCATTCGCTACCTCTTCCAGTCAATGACGAAGTGAAATCGCCAAAGCCTCAAACTTGTCCTTTCTATTCGCAGAAAGCAATTAGGTGTTCACTCAGCCTTTGAACCTACATAAAAGGGAGGGGGTAGTCCCTTGAGAGCACTAGCGGCTTTCACCAATAACAGGGAATGTATTCTCTAATTCTGAAGGGCACGCCCATCGATTCCGCAATCGCCTTAACTTTTCGGGTGTCAACTTCGGGCATCCTAACGGCTGAAACCTCAACCTCAAGTTCCGCCTTCTTGGCTTTCGTGACGAACTCCAACACAACCTCAAAAGCGCCAGTGAACTTGGATCTGCAGTTTTCACCGTACGTTTCTTCGTTGTGACCGTTCAGGCTCACGCTTACCTTACTCACACCTGCAGCCTTCAGCTCTTTCGCGACATCCCTGCCTTTGTTGAGCACGTAACCGTGACCGTTAGTGTCAAGCCTAATCAGAATTCTGGGGTAACGCTGCTTTATCCACTGCGCAACCTCCAGCAAAAGGTCCAGCCGTTCCGTGGGTTCCCCGAATCCGCAGAAAACCACTTCACTCCAGTTCCGCATGGCTAAGGCTTCCTGCAATTCAGCTATCACCGTGGCTGCCGTTGGCTCCTCCTTCAGTTTCAGGTTGAAGCCGCCTACGCCCTGCTTGAAGTTTCGGAAGCAGAACCAGCAGTTATTCGAGCACCTGTTCGTAATGTTCAGGTAAAGGTTGTTGTCCAGCCAGTAAACTGTTCTGGGTTTTTCGTCGCGAGCCACAGTTTTCACCCGTGAGCCAACAGTTAAGAAAAGCGCGTTTTGCTATATAGTTTATAGTTTTTACGGGGGAAAAGGTTTTATCTGAACGCGTCACAGAGGAGCTGAAGCGACGAGAAATGAAAAAAGTGCCCTTGTTCGAGCACGAGTTCCCCTCTTACCGAAAACGCCCCACACAATGGATTGACAGCAAACCAACAAGGTAAACTCGGCTCCTGAACCCGAAACTACGCTTTTCCAAAAGTTAGAGTAAACAACCTCTAAGTTAACGCTCAAGCGCTGCAAGCAAAAAAGAGGGTCACCCGAGATTTTTAAGCGCGTTTCTTCCTGAAAATACTCGTAGCCGCCAATGTGGCTACAGCTAACAGAGGCATAACGATCCACGCTGGGAACTCTGGCACTTGCGCATCCGCTAATGTGACTGCTATGTCGCCTAGAAGCTTGTCATACTCGGAGACAACGTCAAAAGTCACAGTTTCCCCGTTGCTGTCTTTGCTGCTTGTGTAGTTTATTGTGGTCCAGGTGCCGTTGAAGCCTGTGGTGTAAACGTTGACGCCTGAACAGTTAGTTTCCAGTCGAATGCGGAAGTGCGCCGTGGAATTCGCGTTCACCTCTGACAAGTAGGGGCTTATGTTCAAGTCGTAGAGAAACGTGTATGTCCCGTTTATAACCTGCACGGGATGCTCGTAGTGAATCTTCACCACAAAATCACCCGAAACAGGGGCA